>JAUWSR010000029.1 GCA_030609975.1 Acidobacteriota bacterium
CACGTTGGCCACGGACCCTCAGTTTTTTCAGCGGAATCGGGATGGTGGCCTCATCTCTATTGACGGTTCAGCATTATTTCAAAGCCAACTTTCCCGAGTCTATATTTGAAGGTTCGTTCTGCGACATCAGTGCATTTTTTAACTGCGACAGCTCAGCTTTTTCTCCAATCTCACAGATCCTGGGCATACCTCTTGGCTATTTTGGATTGGTTGTGGGCATGCTGGTGGCCCTTGGTGCACTTTTCCCCTCGGAAAGCTTCGAGCGGACCAATACATTCTTAGCGATTATTAATGCATTGGGAGCTGTTGCGCTGTTCCTCTACACGGTTTTTGTACTGGGCAGCCTGTGTCTGCTTTGTTCGGGATTTTATCTCTTCTCACTTCTGAGTTTGTTTCTGTTCTGGCGTTATGGCATCGGACGAAGTGAGGGGCGTTTTCTTAGACGTTATCTGCAGCCTTCGCTAAAACTGCTTCTAACCTTCGGCGTGATGTCGGCATTGGGAGCCTATGGTATGATGGCGCTCCACGATGCCAAGGAGGATGCTCAGACTGGAATGTCCCTGAGAATCATCAAACAGTTTTATGAGCTTCCTGTCGTGGGAAATCCCAGCTTCATCTCTCCCTATTGGACGGCACGCGCCACGGAAAACTTTGAAGATGCTCCTATCCATGTGGTGGAGTATGTCGACCTTCTCTGTCCGGATTGTTTGTTCTTAGCACTACAGCTTGATGAGCTCAAAGAAGAATTTGCCGGCAAGATCAATATCGCCTTTCAGTTTTTTCCTTTGGAAGGAAAGTGCAACAACGTCGTAGACAAGAATCTCCATCCCGGGGCCTGTGATATTTCCCTGTATGCCATGTATGATCCCAGCAAGTTTCTAGATATCCATGATGAGGTCTTTGCCAATTTTAGAGCGGCACGCAGCCCAAAATGGCGGCTGGAGTTGGCTGGGAGGTATGGGGTCACAGAGGCGGTCAACGATCCACAAACACAGGATTTGTTGCAGAAGATCATCCTCACAGGGACCGAGTATGAAAAAACCTCGGATCGATTTTCCCATGGTATCCGCTCCACTCCCACCATGATCATAAACGGACGGATGATCATCGGCACGCTTCCTCTTGAACATATGCGTGCCATTTTCCATGCCCTGCTCGAAGAGCACGAAGACGGTAAAAAATTCATCGAAAACTGGGTCCCCCCCAAAGCCCGCAGTCGGAAATAATTTTATTTTTTCTTGATGCCGAGGTAGTAGACGGTGTTGGCGTCGGGGTCGATCTTGGTTTTGATCTTGCCGGGGAGAGCGGCGAGCACGGGATTCAGACCGGGGCCATGGCCGGCATAGTCGCTCCAACCGTGGATGCACACGCCGATGGTCACAGCGCCTTCATATCTGCCGCGTCCGTAGTAGTCATAATGGTTTCGGATCGCGATCACATCCCCAATCCGGATCTTTTTGAGGTCATACTCCTCGACGATGGCTGGATCGGTGGTCTGGATGTCATAGTCGATGTATTCGATCATAGGGCCTCCGATCCCAGAGCCCATGATATATCCGGGTATCTCCATCACTACAGGCACTACCAGTTGATCGCCTTCAATGGTGATGCCCATATTCTCCAAAACCATGGGCGAGAGCTTGTTGACCCTCACGTCCTCAAATCCCTCGATCTTGAGCCCCACTCCTTTAGCTCTGACATGGATCTTGTCATTGAGCGTAAGTTTCTCCAGGATGTTTTTGGGGAACCAGCACAGATCATCCGAGCCGGCATGTCTTCCAATGTAGTAGCCCTTGGCTCCCTTAGCGTCGCCCGACATCACTTCCGCCTCATTTCCGATGCATGCCAGGATGGCGATGGCACACTGACTGGCGGATTCCCGATCGCGTCCCTGGACAGTAACATCCGGCTCCACATGATCCGCACTGGCCCAACCATAGGCCGTGTCCCCCAGCGAGACGGTGTAGTTGATCGAAGCCATACCGATCGCCACCTTGGGCTTTCCATCATAGGTCGTGGAATATCCGCGGCTCCCAGCCGGCTGTACTACCGCCTGAACCGCAGTTTCGATCAGTGTTTCCTTATTGGTCTTGATGGCATTGGGATTATCACGGGCTGCTCTATTCCTGATCCTAAGGCCGAGATATTTGCCGATGTTGGAGGTTTCATCAATCCGTCCCGTAATTTTGCCGAAGCGGGTTGAGAGGATGGGAGTGACGCCGATGCCCATACCCGAGATATCACTCGGCCCGGCGCAGACCACACCCAAGGTAGCACCGCCCCGGTAATAGCCTTTTCCATAGTCGGTCTGGATATCCTGCAGAAGTACCAAATCGCCGAACTTCAATTCATCCAATCCATATTTTTCAATGTCAGGAGGATAACAGGTCTGGATGTGCCAATTTCCGGTAAGGCTGCCGCCGCCTGATCCCTGGCCCATGATCTCTGCCGGGATCTCCTTGACCACAGGGACCTCCAGTTTGCCATCGATATTTTTTATGCCGATCTTTTCCAACAAAACCGGATCAATGCCGTGAGGAAAGACATCATCAAATCCATCTATCTGAAGTCCGGTCCCGCAGGCCTTCACCTGAAAGGTATCCCCGATGGTCAGCTCGTCGACGATCTTGGCATCAAAGTGGAGCAGAACATAGCGCCCGAATTTCCCAATGACCACGCCTTTTTCCCCTTTGGCATTGCCACTTAGAACCCTGGCCTCATTGCCGATGGAAGCAAAGATGAGCCAGCTTCCCTGTCCCCGGTCTCCTCCCGTGCCGATCGTAGCCACACCTACCGTAGCGCGGTCACCGTTGGCCCAGCCGAAGATCTTATCCCCGATCTTGAGATTATAATTAATGCCGCCGATCCCGATCGCCATCTTGGGCTTTCCATCCCAGGTTGTGGTGTAGGACCGGGAGGGTTCTGCCGGGGCCACTTGACCTTGTATTGCGATTGTCAATAACTTGTCTTTGTTCGTGGATATACCTTCAGTCCCGCTTTGATCTGCTGCAGCGATCGATACCGTCACCACGAGCATGATAACGAGCAAGATACGGATGGCTGTGTAGGCTTTTGTCTTCATTTCTCCTCCTCCATGTAAACTTGAAAACAATCAGGAGAAGGTTAATCTAAGTTTTAGCCGTTGTCAATCAATGAGGAGGGATGTTGAAAAAATCTGATTTCAGATTGACTCCAGAGCCCGTTTCCTAATAATCTATGCACTTCATATCTTCATCTGCAATTGGAGCTTAAGAAGGAGGAGAACATGCTCATTGTCTACGTAAAAAAAATTTCCTTATTTATGCTGATGCTGCTGCTGGGAGCCTTGCTCATTTCTGGACCGACCCTAGCGCTGTCCAGCAATCACCAGGAAACGAAAACCGCCCAAGAGAAAGCTCCCCCGGTGGATAAAGCCAAAACCCCCAAAAAGCCACAGATCAAGCCCTTTGAGGAAGTGATCACCGAGGATGCCAAATCGGACGCAGGATTGTTCGCGGTCCATATGGTGGAGGACAAACTTTACTACGAGATCTCCAACGATATGCTGGAAAGAGAAATGCTCTTGGTAAGCCGCATTGCCCGAACCGCCACACAGGTCGGCTACGGCGGGGAAAAAGCCAACACTCAGGTCGTTCGTTGGCAGCGGCATGCGAAAAAGATCCTGCTCAGAATTGTTACCTATGTGAGTGTCGCAGATGAGAACCTTCCCATCTATGAAGCCGTCAAAAACGCCAATTTGGAACCGATCGTACAGAGTTTTGAGATCGCTGCCTTCGGCAAAGACAAACAGTCTGTCGTGATCGAAGTGACCGGTCTTTTTACTAAAGATGTCCCTTTCCTGGGGCTGACGCAAAGTCGTCGCCAAAGCTATAAGGTCAAGAAACTGGACACGACACGATCCTTTCTGGTGTCAGCAAAAAGCTATCCCAAAAACATCGAGATCAAAAACATACTGACCTATGATGCCACCGAACCCCCTTCCAACCCGTCGCTGGGAACCATCACATTTGAGATGAACCACTCCATGATCTTGCTTCCGGAGGAGCCCATGCAGCCCCGCAGATGGGATGAAAGGGTGGGATATTTCAGCGTACAACAGACAGATTATGGGATCGACGCTCAAAAGGCGGTCCAGCGCCGCTACATCACACGTTGGCGCCTCGAACCCAAAGACCCCGCGGCCTTTGCCCGCGGCAAATTGGTTGAGCCGGTGAAACCCATCGTTTTCTATATCGATCCCGCCACACCTTTGAAATGGCGGCCTTATATTAAAAAAGGTGTGGAAGATTGGCAAATCGCCTATGAAGCAGCCGGCTTCAAGAATGCTATCCTGGCCAAGGATCCCCCTTCACCTCAAGAGGATCCTGAGTTCAGCCCTGAAGATGTCCGTTATTCCGTTGTCCGTTATTTCCCCTCAGAGGTCATGAATGCCTACGGTCCCCATGTGCATGATCCCCGGTCCGGTGAGATCCTGGAGAGCGATATCGGACTTTTCCACAATGTCCTGAATCTGCTGCGGAACTGGTATTTCGTACAGACAGCAGCAGCCAATCCTGAAGCCCGCGGCATAAAGTTCGATGACAAAGTCATGGGCAAACTGCTGCGTTACGTCGTAGCGCACGAGGTCGGACACACCTTAGGATTGCCTCACAACATGATGGCCTCGTCCACTTTTCCAGTCGAGAAGCTGCGTTCCAAAGCATTCACCGATAAGATGGGATCCACTTACTCCATTATGGATTATGCCCGCTTTAACTATGTTGCTCAGCCCGGAGATGGCGTGACCAATTTTGTCCCTCAGATCGGTCCCTATGACATCTACTCCATACGATGGGGATACCGGCCTATCCCTGAGGCCAAATCCGCTGAGGCGGAAAGATCCATGCTGGATAAATGGATCTTAGAGAACTACGAAAATCCCATCTACCGCTTTAACGACGGCAGTTCCTATGATCCTACCTCCCAAAGTGAAGCCGTAGGGGATGATCCGGTCAAAGCCAGCGAATATGGGATCGCTAACCTGACGGTGATCACACAGAACCTGATCAAGTGGACCTACCAACCCCGCGAAGATTACAGCCAGCTTCGGGAGCTTTATGGTCAGATCACAGGTCAATGGAACCGTTACATGGGTCATGTGGTCACAACCGTCGGCGGCATCTATAAAACGCGTAAGACAACCGACCAGAAGGGGCCGGTCTACGAGATCATCCCCAAACAGACCCAACAGGACGCCATGCATTTCCTGGCGGAATATGCCTTGAAGACGCCCGCGTGGATGATCAATCCGGATATCCTGGATCGCATCGAACATGCTGGAATCGTAGAGAGGCTTCGAGGTTATCAGGTAGGAACCGTGAATCGGATACTGGATTTTGCCCGTCTGCAGCGCTTGATCGAATCCGAAGCCAGGCTCGGCGATAAAGCCTATGGATTGTCTGCCATGTTTCATGACCTGCACGGTGCGGTTTGGGCGGAACTAGGACAGCTCAAACCTATCGACGTTTACCGGCGCAATCTTCAGCGAGGTTATATCGACCGCCTGGAGTATTTGATGACACAGGAGCCTCAGCCCATCCCGGCACGTTTCCGGGCTTTTATCCAAAGGACTGAAGTGACCGTGAACCAGTCGGACATCCGGGCTTATGTGCGCGGTGAACTGGTAGCGCTAAAAGACCGGATTCCTCAGGTCGAGGGGCAGATTGATGATAAAGCCACCCGACTGCATCTAAGGGATATCGCTGCCCGCATCGATAAGATCCTGAATCCCTGCGCCGGAATAAAATAGGTCTACCCTGCGAAGCAGGAGTTGACTGTCACTCTTTGATTTTCTCTATCTCGTTCTTGATGGTATCGATAAGTTTCTTGACGATGCCCTCGTGATCTTTGTCATCTTCGACACCTGTAACCGTGATCGTGATGGTGCCGGAGCTGTCATGGATCTTTGATTTGAGCTCGTAGCCTTCGGGGAGATCTCCTTTTAATTTTTTCACGACCTGCTCGAATTTTTCTTTGTGCTCACTGTCGAACTTATCATGGAAGACAATTGTAACGGCCCCCTCATCATGGATGGTCACAATAACATTCCCATCCTTTTTATCCATGAACCAGACATCCGCTTTGCCTTCGGCATGCGCTTTGGGGCTGCGCCGGATGGTGAACGCTTTGGGAGCGGTGTGGACGTACACATTTGCATGCCGTAACTCTTCTGAGGTCCGTTCGAGCTTCTCGTTGATCTCTGCAACGGCCTCTTCGATCTCTTTGAGGGCTTCTTCTTGGCCTATGCTCCCTTCATTGGCTTTTTTAAGGATCTCCTCGATCTTTTTCAGTTGCTTTTTATTGATTTCATCAAACCGTATGGCGCGAATATGGGGCTGAACGTTGACATGGACATCGGGGTCCTCATGAACTCTTTTTACATGGATGTTTGGGGCAGCATGCACCGTTTGAATATGGATTTCAGGGCCCTCGAGCTCGATGACTTTGGCCCCATCCTTGTCTTTGGTCTTTATGGTGATCACGGCTCCATCTTCTATCTTGATCACATTTCTTATTTCGTCGAGATGGGCTGCGTCAATGTGCACTTTCCCTGACCTGATTACTGCATAGTTCCCTTCCTCATCTTTTTTCAATTCAAGATGGGGACTGGTAAGGATGTTGATCTTTTTTTCCTTACCGTCTTTGTCCACGATCGTGATTTGGACCTCATCCTCCTCGCTGGCTTTGGTAGTCCATGTCATGGTGGCTTCCTCTTTTTCTACCTTTTCCTTGGCTTTTTCCTCAGTCTTTTTTGTCTTTTTTTTGGTTTGTTCTTGTTCCTGAGTTGGAACATCCATGACTGATTCATCGATGGCTGGCGTAGACGGGCGTGCCATTCCAATAAATGCGATGGATAAAATCACTAAAACACCCAGTGTTATTCTTGTTTTCATGTTGGTCTCCTTGAGTTTAAATCTTTGTTTAAGGATGGTTGTGAGCCTGTCGTCCAGCTGTGATTTTCCCATCGCACCCAATACAGCTGTGGGCGGGCTCCATTGAATTGGCAGCGAACGCCGAAAGGCTAGAAGGTGGGCAGCATAGGTAGAAGGTTTGATTCCCGTCTTTAGGACCAGTTCATCACATGCTTTTTCCTGTTCTTTCTTTATCATGCGGAATACTACCCAGCTGAGCGGATTGAACCAGAACAGAGCCAGGCTGATCCTCGCCAGCAGCATCACAAAAAAGTCAGCTCTTTTTACATGCGACAGCTCATGAAAGAGGGCGGATGAGCGCTGATCTTCCGTCCAGGTCTCGGCTTCAGCCGGCATCATGATCACGGGCTTGAAAACACCCCAGGTCAGAGGCACCAGGACCTCGCTGTGACTCAAGAGGCTAACCCTACGTTTGAGTGAGACTGCTGTTAGAAAACGGTACAACAAGCGACGCCAGATCGATTCCTTTATTTCCTCTCCCTCTCGAGCCAGACAGAAAGCTCCATATAAACCCAGCGATAGACGGAACATCAAAAAAACCAATCCCGCTGCCCAAAGCAGAAGCGCGGTGTGATCGATAGAGTCTTTTTTTTCAGATAGCGGTGAGAGAAAATTCGGCCCTGTTATCTTTATGCTCTCAACGACAGCTTTGAGACTATCGGGTGCGAGTCTATTGGAATTCAGAGAGAAAGGTTCGGTTTGTGTGGGCATCAGTTGTATGTTGGCGGAAATACTCAAGTCATTGGATTTATGCCAGGAAGGGAGCAGCTTGGTTTCCCATCCGTGTGTGACAGTGGAGAGGATGGGCAGGAAGAGCAGGCCGATGAAGAAAAGTGCTAATGTAAGATGCCTCGCTGCTGCTGTCCGTTTTTGCAGCAGGCGGGCAAGCAAAATTGCCAGGGACAAAATCAGAGTTGTCTTGAGGAAATACTCAAAAAAGAGCGGCAACCATCTGATCTCTGAAAGAAATTCCATGCCTATCTTCCCTCTTTTTTGGCGTTTCCTATCATCTCCAGTAGACGCTGATAGTCTTCTTCGGATAAATTATCTTCAGAAATATCCAGGAGGGCGGCCATGACCTCTTCGGTGGAATCATCGAAGAAGGTCTTGACCAAATGTTTAAGTGCGTTTTGTCTTGCCCTTTCTCGAGAGAGAGTAGGGGAGAATACATAACGGGGGCCGTCCTGTTTGTGTGCCAAATGGCCTTTATTTTCCAGCACTCTCAGAAGAGCGCGGACGGCGGAATAACTGGGAGGATTGGGAAGCCTGGCCAATACCTGGGCAACCGTGGCGTCTTTGAGCTGATAGATGATATCCATGATCTGTCTTTCTCGCCGGCTGAGAGCTTTGGGTCCTTTCATGTGCTACCTTTCACTAGTTACGATCCGTCAATATATATGCTAAATTTTTAGCATGCTAAAATTTTAGCACTCATTTTTATGCCTGTCAACCTCAAATGCTAAATTTTTAGCACTTTTTTAAATCTCAATATTCAAAACAGAATTAACGGCAGAAAGGTTGCAAAAGATTTGTGGTAGATAACTAACCTGGATTATTCACGAGGTGAGATTGCTACAGATACGAGGCATGGAGGGCGAAGCTGTAGTTTACTACTGCGAGACCCGACATAACGAAGTAGATGCAGTAAGATCGGCTCGCCCGAAGGGTAAAAAATGTCGATTATAAATAGAAATCACATCGAAAAAGAAAAAATCAGAATGCTTCCTCCTAGATCTACATAAGGTTCAGATAGCACTAAAGTTAAAGAAAACATCGACATTTTTTTCTAATAGTTCAGGCTAAATGATAACAGGATCAGTATTGACGTGATGGAAGCAGATCGGTGAGTGTCCGGGAATCGAGCTCGCAGGTCACAGGGTATCCCTTGGCTAACTGATATTTTCCCAAAGCCAGACGTGTCTGTCTGCCCAAAATCCCATCGGATAGCCCTTGATAATAGTCCATTTCCTGCAGGCGGATTTGGATCTCTTTTATCTCCTCCAGCTCCCATTTCCTGCTCATGAGACGCATATCCTCTCTTGTAAGCTGCTCACCGATAATATACACAGGGATTCCCGCCTTGATCTCTCTGTGTTCAAAAAGCTCATCGATATCTTCATTTCGCAGGGCGATGCACCCCCAGGTCCAGTTCCTTTCCAGCCGCCAATTGCGCATCTGTCCATGGATCTGGATCTCTCCGCCGATGCCTTTTCCATCCGGGACTTTCCCTGCAGATTTTAAAAGATCGTAGCGGATGCGGTCCGTGGAATTGGGATAATCGAGGTCGAAAGCATGACGAAAGGTCGATCTTAATTTGCGGTTTGTAACCCTGTATAAACCCTCCGGGGTGGTGGCAAAATCCTGATGCAATTTTCTCTTTAAAGGATCCCGCCCCAAAATGAGTGGATATCTTTTGGCGAACTTCCCTAAATCGCGGATTTCCAGAAAATAGTGGATCTTGTCGATCCAAATCTCAGGCTGAGTGAGCTGAGGCAGTTCAACTCCAGGTGTAGCGATGGCAATGACATTGCTGTAAATCGGTTTAGTGTTCTCTGATACCACTGCGGCCATATAATAATAGGTGACATTTTGAGCGGTGGATCTGTCCAGGAATCCTGTGTTGACATCCTGCGAAGTCAGTTCAAAGGTCACGAGGGGATAGCGGATGGGATCGATCTCATCCGAGGAAATATGGTGTGTACTGCGGTAGAGCCTTTTCCCTCTCTGTTCGATTGATTCCGGCAGTTCGAACTTTATCCTCACTGAAAATCTGTCCTGGGGCTGACCGGAGATCCTGAATTCCGAGGTTGCCGCTCTTGCGGAGGCTAGCCCTACAAAAAGAAGCACAGCTCCCCAAATGAACGGCCCCTTCGATCGAGTGATTCCTGTCATTCTCTTCATTATCAGCTGCATCTTTTTAAGTAACCAACAATGATACCTGAGATTTGGTTTTTTGTGAATGTTGACACGTCTTAATGCAGGGTATATCTTAGAACTACAGTTGCAAGAGGAATTGCTGTCAGTGATCTGCCCTAATTGTCAATTCAACAATCAACCTGGTATTGTATTTTGTGGAAAGTGCGGTAATAAGCTCGCTACGGAAGAAGAAGTCAACGCAGCCGTCACACTGACTATACCAGCCTCCATGAAGTATTTGTCCAGGGGTACTTTGTTTGCGGGACGGTTCGAAGTCATCGAAGAACTGGGGCGGGGCGGCATGGGCGCCAGGAGTCCATTGCCGTCCTGCCTTTTAAGGACATGAGCCCCCAACAGGATCAAGCTTATCTCTGTGATGGCTTAGCTGAGGAACTCATCAACGCCTTAACTCAGGTTAGAGGTTTAAAAGTGGCAGCTCGAACATCATCGTTCTCTTTTAAGGATAAAGAGACAGATATCCGTGAGATCGGCAGCATCTTAAATGTCGGCTCAGCCCTGGAGGGGAGCGTCCAGAAAGCGGGAAACCGCCTGCGGATCACAGCCCAGCTCATCTCTGTTTCCGACGGATACCATATCTGGTCGGAACGATTTGACCGGAGTGCGGATGACATCTTTGCCATCCAGGATGAGATCTCCTTGGCGGTGGTGGAAAAACTCAGAGTGGAGTTACTTGAGGAGGAAAAAGCTAAGGTCACCAAACGTCACACCCAGGATAAAGAGGCCCATAATCTCTATTTAAGGGGGCGGTACTTTTGGTACCGGCGTTACAAGGGAGACATGATCCGGGCTGTAGGTTTCTATCAGAAAGCTATCGATAAAGATCCCAATTATGCCTTTCCCTATGTGGGAATTGCCGATGTCTTTAATATCATGGGCCAATGGGCCTACATCAGTCCCGTGGAAGCCTATACGCGCGCAAAAGCTATGCTCCAGAAGGCCATGGAGATCGACAGCGAATTGAGTGAGCTTTACTCCTCTCTCGGCTTTATGACCGCAGGCTATGAGTGGGATTTGGTCAAAGCTGAAAAATATGCCCGCCGCAGCATTGAACTCAATCCCAACAATACCTTTGCGCACGGCTGGCTTGGCGAACTGTTAGCTACCCTAGAGCGTTACGACGAAGCTTTGGCTGCAGTGGAATCCGCGGTCGAGTCCGATCCATTGTTTGGCCTGATCTATTCTCTCTTAGGTATTGTACTGGCCCTTTCAGGCCAAGCGGAAGCCGGCCGGGAACAAATCCAAAAATCCATTGCTATGGATCCAGACAATCCCATGCCCTATCTTTTTTTGGGCATGATCTGTCTGGTAAAACCTACAGATCCAGAAAAAGCTGTGGAATATCTTGAGAAGGCTATGGGCTTCGGCCTCCACTTTGCCTATGGACACTTGGGGGCCGCTTACGCATTACTAGGCAAGGAAGATAAGGCCTTTGAGGTCCTCGAAAAACTCGATCTGTTAGAAAAGGAAAACTTCATCCCTCCTTTTAAAAGATCTTTGTTGTTGTTGAAACCCGAATTAAAGCATTTCCGCTTCATGAAAAAGAAATATGTGGCTCCTTTACTTAAAGCATTGATCTACATGGCACTGAACAAACATGAGGAGGCCTTACATTACTTGGAAGAGTCGTGTGAGGCCCGTGATTATTTTTTTCCTGCCATTGTCACCACATCAGGCCTTTTGGATGCTCCCGGGATAGAGGAGCTTAAAAAACAACCCAGATTCAAGGCTCTCAAAAAAAAGATTAGGATGGAATAGAAGGATACGCACATGTCTGAGAAATCGGTCATAGTTATCGGAGCCGGCATCGCAGGGCTGTCAGCGGGATGTTATGGCCGGATGAACGGCTACCAGGTTCAGATCCTCGAGCAGGACACACGTCCAGGCGGGTTGTGTACCTCCTGGGAACGCAAAGGATACACCATTAACGGCAGTATCGCATTTTTAGGCGGCTCGGGGCCTCAGGTCAATATCCATCAAGTATGGAAAGAACTGGGTGTGATCCCGAAGATCCGGATGGTCGATTATGAATACTTCATTATCATAGAAGGGGAAGAGGGGCAGAGGCTCCTGGTTTACACCGACGTGGATCGTTTAGAGCAGCACATGCAGGAGCTGGCTCCTGAAGACGAAAAAGTCATCGCTGAATTTATTGCAGGTATTCGTGTCTTTACACGATACCAACTTCCTTTCGAAAAAGCCCAGGAGCTGTTTACATCCTTGGATGCAGTCAAGCTGATGTGCACTCACCTCCCTCTTTTTCGAGCTATGGGAAAATGGAAAAAGATTTCCATCAAAGAATTTGCCCAACGCTTTCAAAATCCTTTCCTGCAAAAAGCCTTCCTGCAGATGAGAGCCCTGTTCTCTGAAGATATTCCCATGGTGATATTCCTCATGTTTTTTGCCTGGAGCCATTTAAAGTCGGCAGGCTATCCTGAAGGAGGCGCGCTTCGTTTCTCTCGTTCTATCGAGGAAAAATTCAAAAGATTGGGGGGAAGGATCGAATACCAAACGCGTGTGAAAAAGATCATAATCGAGAATGACCGAGCAGTGGGAGTTCGTCTTGAAGATGGGAGTGAACGGCGGTGTGATTATGTGATCTCAACCGCAGACGGCCGCACCACCATCTTCGATATGCTGGAGGGAAAGTACTTAAATGATAAGATCCGGGACATTTATGCGGAATTTCCTTTGGCCCCGCCGGTCTTGCTTGTAGGTTTAGGCATTTCCCGCAAGTTTTCAGACATTCCCCACTTGGGTGTCGGCTTTATCTTTTCGCTCCAAGAACCGGTGATTATCGGGGGGATCGAGATGCAGTTTCTGCGTCCTATGGTTTACAATTTTGACCCTGCCTCAGCGCCGGAAGGCAATACCACCCTGCGTTTGGTCTTACCTGCGAATTATGCCTACTGGGAGAGATTTCAGGAGAGTCCCCAGGAGTATCGAGCTGAGAAACAGAAAGTGGCAGAGACCGTGATCGCACTTTTGGAGCAGCGTTTTCCGGGGATTTCCAACCAAGTGGAGATGTGGGATGTGGCGACTCCGCTTACATTTGAACGCTACACCGGCAATTCGAAAGGGACGATCATCGGGTGGGATGTCACCACGAAAACCGCTTTCAAAAGAATCCCCAAGGCGTTGCCTGGTCTTCGGAATTTCTGGATGGCCGGACAATGGGTGGAGATAGGCGGCGGCATTCCTATGGTGGCTCTCTCCGGCCGCAATGTCATCCAACTCATCACTAAAAAAGACGGCAAGTCCTTTAGTACAAAAGAGGAATAGTATTTTTTCCTAAACTTTAGGGGCGTACTCATACATCGCTTCCTTGAATCTTGTCAATCCTTCACGAATTTCATCCCAGGACCTGACACAGGTCATCCTCAGGTAGCCTTCTCCTTGACTGCCGAAGGCCACTCCAGGCACCACAGCGACATGGTGGTCTCTCAGCAGCTTATCGGCTATGCTGGTTGAGTTGACTCCGATGTCCTTGATGTTGATCCAAGCAAAGAATCCACCTTCCGGATAACCACAGCTTACATTGGGGATCTTGTTGATCTCCGTAACCACGTGGCGGCAGCGTTTTTCCCAATCCTGCCAAAGGTTTTTGACTTCGACGGGAGGTTCATCCTCAAGGGCCTTGATAGCTCCTGTCTGGGTGAAGGAGCCTGCACACGTTATCAAATGCTGTTGGATCTTGGTCATGCCGGCGATTATATTCTCAGGAGCATAGGCAAATCCGATCCGCCATCCTCCCATGGAGAGGGTTTTTGCAAGTCCCATCAAAGTGATGGTGCGATCTTTCATCCCAGGTCGTGTGGCCAAGCTGATATGGCGGCGATCCCCCCATGTGCAGCGCTCATAGATCTCGTCGGTTATCACGATCAGATCATGTTTACAGGCGATCTCAGCAAGTCGATCCAGATCGGATTCGGTATGTACGGCTCCTGTGGGATTGTGGGGCGAACAGAACAGGATGGCCCGGGTCCGATCTGTGATTGCGGCTTCGAGCTCCTTACTGTCCCAGCGAAAATGATTCTCATGGTGAAGGGGAACAGGGACAGCTTTTCCACCACAGAGTCCGATCGTGGGGCGGTAACTTACAAAACAGGGATTCTCCACAATGACTTCATCGCCTGGATCTACAGTGGTCAATAAGGATAGGGTAAGCCCATGTTTGCAGCCGAGCGTGGCGATGATGGATGTTTCGGGATCAGCCTCGATCCCGTTTTCACGCTGGAGTTTTTTCGCACAGGCTTCTCTGTATTCCGGCTTCCCTTGGGCCATGGTCTGGTGGGTGTCTCCTGCCACAACAGCCTCGGCAGCTGCTATATTGACATAATCCGGGCTGTGCTCTGCCGCGCGCCCGGCTGAAAAATCAATCACATCGATCCCTTCACGGCGCAGCTTGGCGGCCATGTCGGCCATCAAAACCGTAGCGGATGCGGGAGTTTCCAGAATTCTTTTTGCTAGAGTTAGCATGGCGTTTGTTTCCTCTGAGCTTACCTTACGTTGTCACAAATCTAACACACCTTATTTGTGTATTCAATCTCACAAACATTATACCTGAATAATCCCAATGTCGATATTTTGCTTAATGCATGTAATATCGAGGGTTTACATAAGAATCTTCGGAGCTTCGCCCGCCGTGCCTACTATCTATGGCAAACTCAACTCGTGAATTATCCAGGTGTATAAGTGAAGCTGACGTGGAAATGATGGGGGCTGCATATGGCATTGACCAATTTGTAGCGGATGTAGTATGTTTGAGCGAAGGAGTTTTCTATGAAGTCTTATTCCAAAATGCTGTTTTGTGGTCTAGCGCTGCAGATGGTTCTATGTATGGCAGTTTTATCCCAGCCGGTGCAGGCAGAAGAAAAAGCGGAGGATGATCTTTATACGGAATCCTATTTAATACCTCCCAAAGATATCCAGGACTTTTTAACCCGGGATAAAAACTTTGATACCTTAAACAACCTGAGCCCTGATGGAGAACACTTTCTGCTCCCCATAAGTGGGGAGTACTCTTCACTTAAGCTGATGACTCAGAGAACCCTGCGCTTGGGTATGCTTGAGATCTGTCCGGATGTCAACCGGGAATGGCGTCTATCGACCTACGGGAATGTTGGTCTTAAGATCTTTTCACTCAAACAGAAAGACGAATGGCCGGTCAAACTTTTCCGAGATGTCTTTGTAAGCGAAACGGTCTGGTCACCGGATGGGAAAAAGATCGCTTTCTTAGCCCATCTTCCCCCAGGTACACAGGTGTGGACGGCAGATGTCGCCGGCGGCAAGGTGGAAGTTCTCAGTAAAGCCTCTGTGATGGTTACTCTTACCGGGCGCAGAAGATATGGCCGTGGACCGGCGGGATCAAAGATGCTGCAGTGGACCCCTTCCGGCTCGGTCATCACTCTGCTCGTTCCTGACCACCGGGGACCCGAGCCTAAAGAGAGTGCCATCCCGTCTTCACCCCTTATCCGCCATACGCGGAAAAAAGCCACACCCACACCGACCTATCCATTCTTGCTGCGAACTGCTCATGACAAAGCACTTTTTCGCTATTACACCACTGCTCAGTTGGCTGAGTTGGTACCTGGAAAATCTCCCCGTAAGATCGGTGAACCGGCCATGTTTCAGAGCATCTCCCTCAGTCCGGATGGAAAATATATCCTCGCGGAAAAAGTGGTCGAACCCTTTTCTTATATCGTAAGCTACACCAGTTTTCCTCGCAATCTTGAGGTCATGGATAAAAGCGGCAAGGTCCTCTCCACGATTCGTAAAACACCCTTAAGAGAAGCTGTGGCCGGAGGTGGCGGCAGGAATGCTCAGGCTGACCTGCCCCGGGATGTGGCCTGGCGCCCGGATGGGAAAGGCCTCTCATTTCTTTGGCGAGAACAGCGGGAAAAGAAGAAAGACCAGAGTGAAGAGGAAGGAGAGGACGAAGACAAAGACGAACGCAAAGACCGTCTGATGCTTTTAGCACCTCCCTTTGATATGGATCAGGCCCAAACTCTGATAGTCAGTAAAAAACGCTTCGGCAATGTCTCTTATGCTGTTGACGGCGAATATGTCTTTACTCGACTGAGCGGTAAGGGAGAGGATTGTGAAACCGGAACGGATATCGTGGCCTTCGATCTGAGCCAAACCCCTCCCAAAAAGAATGTATTGCTCAAAGACATCGAGACCGAAGACTTGGTCAAACTCCCAGGGGACCTTATGACACGTGGGACCGCTAACGGCATTTCCTATGCACTCACTTCAAGCAACAACAAGCATGTCTATCTTCGGGGAGCGGGTTACAAAGAAGACCTTAAACGCAGGCCTTTTATCGATCGGCTGGCTGTTGCAGATGGGAAGCTGGAGAGGGTTTTCGAAGGTTCGGCTGAAAAGTATGAGAATCCCTTGGTCCCACTGGACAGAGATCTGAACTCCATGGTCATCAGCCGCGAATCCCGTACGGTCTTCCCGGACAGCTGGCTTTGGGAGAAGGACAATACCGTTTCTAAACTCACAAACAACCGTGATCCCTACCCTGAATTCTCAAAGAGCAAGCGCGTGGATTATACGTTTAAACGCAGAGATGGGCTCGAGATCCACGGCCGCATATCTCTTCCTCCGGATTATCAGGAAGGTACTCGTGTTCCCGCAGTATTTTGGACTTATCCGCGTGAGTTCTCCTCATTTAAGGACTATAAAAAGGCCGCTATTCGTTCCCAGAACTTGAATGCTTTCCTTCGCTTCAGCACCCGTAATGCTTCGGATATTTGGCTTTCACAAGGTTATGCGGTGGTTGTTCCGGATATTCCCATCATCGGCAAGGGCAATACCTTTAACAACAACTATGTGGCGCATTTGGTGGATTCCATGTATGCCGCCATCCGTAAGGTGGATGAGCTGGGCTATGTGGATGTCGACCGCCTTGGGCACGGGGGACACAGCTACGGTGCTTTTGCCACCGCCAACATTCTGGCGCGTTCTCCATTCTTCAAGGCGGGAATCGCCGGAGACGGCGCCTATAACCGGACCTTGACACCTATGAGCTTTCAGAGCGAACGGCGCTTCATCTGGGAAGCTCAGGATGTTTATTTGGAGATGTCGCCATTTTTTAATGCCGATCATGTGGACACACCGCTGCTCATGTATCACGGCGCGGTCGATAACAACACCGGGACGTTTCTGATCCAATCCGAGCGCTTCATCCAGGCTCTGACCGGCTTGGGGAAGAATGCCGTGCTCTACATCTATCCCTTTGAATCTCACGGTCCCCGCTGTCTTGAGACCTACATGGACATGTGGGTGCGGTGGCTGAACTTCTTTGACAGGTATGTTAAAAATGGTGAGAAATAATTACCTGAATCATTCATGAAATCTGCCGACACGTTCAATCTGTAGATCAGAGTTATTAATGTCGGCAGCTTTCACCCTTCGGGCGAACCGATCTCAGCACATCGACTTCGTCGTGGCCCATTCGACGTAGATGACTACGCCTCATGAACCATCCGAAATACCCGGGTGGGTGGGAGGTCGTACCAATCTCGGCCCGTGAATGATCCAGGTGTCTGAATAATCCAGGTTTATAAATTGTTGAACGTTGTTTTAGAGTTCTTCAAATGCTGCTTGCAGCCGCTTGTCGAATGTGAGAATTTCCAATTCGGGGAGTTGTTTTTGGAGTGTTTTCACTACAGCCAGATGCCATAGGTCAGCCCCTTTCAATGTTCCTATTATTGAAAGAATTTTAACGTCTTTCCAATCGGGATTGAGATTTAACCGCCTCCAAGGACCTTGATCCAGAGTCTCTAGCGCTGCCTGTGCGATGACCTTAGCGACCAGTTTTTCATTTTGGAGACGTGAGATCACAGCGCAAACTTCGGCATAAGCTAAAGATGAGATCAGGTGCACTCCATGCTTTTGGGACCATTTCAAGGCTTCTTCACTATGAGAATCCTTGAACAGGGCGGAGAGCAAGGCGGAGGCATCCCAGTAGACTGCGACAAATTTCTCCTTCTTCAAGAGTCTCTGTCATCTTTCAGGAATTTTTGGGCCATATCATCAGGCACCGGAAGAGGAGGGGGCA
>JAUWSR010000224.1 GCA_030609975.1 Acidobacteriota bacterium
CCGATTCAGGGCTTACTGGCGATCGCCCATCAGACTCTCACGCTGGTTTAGAGCCAAGTATAGACAACAAATATTATCATAGGTCCATGCAAAAAATACTATAATATGTAAATAAGTGCTTGCAGAAAATGACACATTTGTGTCTTTTATGCCTCTTTGGGCTGTATTTATTCGTCCAAGCAAACACAATAGGGGATAGGTTCGTGTTAAAAGGTGATGGTGGTCCAGTCACTCTTGAGCATCTCGGTAAGAGGGACTCCCATGTATTTAACCTCGATCCCCAGTGATTCCAGTTTGTCGGATACTCCGTAGAGATCAGCGCAGGCTTTGCAGGCCACGATTTCCACCCCGGCCTCTTTCATCTGTTTGATTCCCTTTTGCAGTTCCTTATCTTCCGATAAGAGTTTGGAGGAGGGGCCCCAGATCAGAAAACGGATCTCTTCCCACCACCCTCTCTTTTTGGCGTTGAAAGTGTACATAAAGACCATCTTGAGGGCCACTTCCCGGTCACCACTTGTCCAAACTACCAAGAGTTTGGAGGGCGTTTCCAGGCTATTGTCTGGAGAGATTGGTTTTTCTTCACCGGCGTAAACGTTTAAAAACATGCCTAACACAAACAGTAGAAGTGATGTTGCGATTATTTTTTTCATTGCAGTACCTTATCAAGCGTTAGAATCTTCTTCCCTTATCATTTTATCCTCCTAATTATATGGGTATACTAGGAATATAGCCCGATTTAAGAAATAAATCAAGCTTAAAGCAGATGAACAACCAGATGAACAACTTATTTTTGTTCTTGACTCTTCTTGAGCGCCTGAGAGATAGCGCTGTCGCTGGTAAGAGCATAGGAATCTCCCCAACCCAACTATCAGGAAGAGCGCCACAACACATCTCCACAGAGCATGGGAGAATGAGATTTGCCGGAAAAGACGGCATATTCCTTTTTTTCAACTCCCAGCATGGTCGCTTCACCGTGACCGGGAAATACACGCGTTTCATCAGGCAAAACAAAGATCTTGGCTTCTAACGAAGTGATGATCTGCCGGAAAGCTTCAGGGTTGGCTGTGCGCCCCGGCCCGTGCGGGAAGAGAGTGTCACCGGAAAAGAGGATATCCTTCAGCAGGAAACACAGGCTGCCGGGAGTATGACCTGGGGTATGGAGTACCCACAGCGCGTGTTTGCCGAAGGTGAGGTGGTCCCCGTCTTCCAGATAGATGTCTGGAGTCACTGGAAGGCAAGATGCGTCGGCTGTTTGAGCAGCGACTGGGAGCTTGAGCTCCTCTTTGAGTGACTTGAGCGATCCTGTGTGGTCAAAATGATTGTGGGTGATCAATAGGTAGCGGGGAACCGTCCCCTTTAATTCTTGGAGCACACGTTCCGCTTCGCCGGGGGCATCGATCAAAACACTTTCCTGAGAGGCAGTGCAGGTTATGATGTAGGTATTTGTTCCGTAAGGAGAAGTTTCCAGCCGTTTGATCCGGATGTTTTGATCGTCTATCACAGACTTGTTTTAAGCAGACGCTGGATCCCAGTCTTCTGTTTCTGAAAAGACCTCCTGGAGGATAGCCACCGCCCGGTCCATTTGCTCTTTTGTGTGTTTGGATGACACGGAGAGCCGGAGCCGGGTCTTGTTTTTTGAAACCGCCGGGTAAGCGACCACTCCGGTGTACAGGCCTTTGGCTTGGATTCTTCGGCTGATCTCGCGCAAGCGCGGGTCGGAGCCTGCCATGACTGGAACGACCTGGGATTTGGTATCGGCGATATCCAGGCCCGCGGCCTTAAGTTGAGCGTGCATATAATGGGTGTTTTCCCAGAGTTGGTCGCGTTCGGATTTATCCTTTCCGAACAGTTCCAAGACCTTGAGGATTCCGGCAGCCGTGTGCGGGGCCATGGCACAGGAGAACACATAGGAATTGGAGTACATCCTGAGGTAGGTCATGAGCTTTTGTTCTCCGGCGGCAAAACCACCAATGGCTCCGAAGGATTTGCTGAAGGTCCCGATGGCGATGTCGACCTCGTCTTCCAGACCGAAATGCTCGGCCACGCCTCCACCTTTATCTCCGAATATGAGGGAGGCATGTGCTTCATCCACCAGGATCTTGGCACCGTACTGCTTGCAGATGGGGACCAATTCCGGCAGATTGGACAGATCTCCGTCCATGCTGTAGACACCTTCGATACAGACAATGGTACGCCGGCCCTCTAAGCCTTTCAGGGTTTTTTCAAGGTGTTTGGGGTTGTTGTGTGCGAAGACCCGGATGTCTGCGCCTCCGAGGCGGACACCATCGTAGATGGAAGCATGGGACAGGATATCCAGGACGGCCACATCACCCGGATGGAGCAGTGCCGAAAGGATGCCTATGTTGGTGCCATAACCCGTGGCGAAAACAATGGCGGCTTCCTTTCCTTTTAATCGTGCGATTTCTTCTTCCAGGATCTTGACGGGATAGGAAAAGCCGCTGAGCAGGGGGGCGGATACCGCTCCAGTACCGAATTTATCGATGGTGGCTTTCACCGTTTCCATAACTTCCGGATGAAAGGAGTAACCCAGATAGTTGTAAGAACAAAAATTGAGAAAAGTACGGACCGAATTGGTGTTGTGGTCGAAAACCTCGAATTCGGTCTTGGGCCCGGTCATCATGGGTTGGCCGTAGACCATATACTCTTTACGGATTCCATCTGCTACGTATTCCCAGAAGTAATCGGCAATTTCGAAAAGGTCGTCGCTGTCCAGATCTTGGAAATCAATCAGAGAGTAGTCAGCACAGTTGATGGTTTTTCCTTCTAAGTCCTTTTTCCTCAGGGGCATATTTATCTCCTTAGTCTTCACCCAGCATCAGGATGGCAGCGTAGGTTTCAATTCCGGTCCAGAGATTTCCGATGCGCAGATTCTCATCCGGTTGATGCTGGTTGTTGTCGTGGTTAGCGATCGGTAGTCCGATGATGGGGACCTGGAGCAAATCCTCGAACATATAGATCGGGAGCGAACCTCCCAGGGAAGGCAAGAGCACGGGTTTTTTGTCGCTGTGAGCGACCAGCGCGCGGATGACCAGTTTGGAGATGGGAAGATCCATGGAGGTACGGGAAGCTTTGTAGCCGCTCTCGGTGTGGCGCACTCGGGCCAGAAAGGGATATTTCATCCGGGTTTCGAGATCTGGTTCGGCATATACGACATGGTATCCCTGCTGTTTAATGTGGTTTATGACCTTTTGGACCATATCTTTGGGATCATTGTCTTTGACCATACGGATATCCAGGGCAGCGGTGGCTGATGAGGGGATAATGGTTCGGGCCTGATCTCCCACCCAGCCGCTGTTGAGGCCGTTGACATTGAGCGCCGGGTTTTGAACGGCTTCCAAAAGACTGGGCCAATAATCCTCAGTTCCACTGAAGCCATAGTTTTCTTTGATATGGGCTTCGTAGGAGGGAATGGCCTTGAGGGCATTTATCTCATTTTCGGTTAATGGGACAACCGTATCGTAAAAGCCTTCGATCTTCACGCGGCCGTTCGTGCCTCTCATAGAAGCCAGGAGATGAGCCAGGCGTATGCCCGGATTGGGCACCCAGTTTCCATAGTGTCCGCTGTGGACGCTGGCATTGGGGCCATAGACTGTGATCTGCATGCTTGTGATACCCCGGACTCCGAAAAACAGCGTGGGAGCGCCGGAGTAGTAGGTGGGACCATCACACATAAACAGCACATCACAGGTCAACAGATCCTTATGTTCGCGCAGGAAGGGGAAGAGATTGGTAGAACCGGCCTCTTCTTCACCCTCAAGGATGAACTTGAGGTTGTTTCTTAAGGGAATGCCGCCTTCGTGCAGGGCATCCAAAGCGGTGAGGATTCCGATGATCGGGGCCCGGTCGTCGCTGGTTCCCCGGGCGTAGATACGCCAATCTTCATCGTATTTGGTGCTGGGATCAGGGTAGGGGATGGGCTTGGGTTCTGCTGTCCCTGCTTTGAGCTTTCCCGGCCGCAGGGTCGGCTTGAAGGGGTGAGTTTCGGTCCAACTGGAAGGGTCCACAGGCTGTCCGTCATAGTGGACATAAAACATCAAGGTTCGGGCGGCACCGGGGACCTTGAGCTCACCGAAAACCACAGGATTGCCGGCTGTCTCCATAATCTGGGTTGCGATTCCTCGCTTCTCCATCATCTTTAGTATGTGTTCCGCGTTTTTCCTGACGTTCACATGATCGCTGGACACATTGGGGATGGAAAGCAGCTCTACGAATTCATCGATAATTTTATGCTCGTGGGAAGTGCGATATTTACGGACTTCCTGCTGGAGATTATCTTGCCGTGCCTGAGCTGAAAAGGGCACAATCAGGGCCGTCACGACTATAAATATCCATACGTGAGGCGATGTCAACTTGGCTTTTATCTTCTTCATTTTGGGTCTTATCTTTCTCTTTTTTCAGTCAAAATACACACCACGCCCCAAATTTCCCCTCACCTTAACACAAGCCCAATTCTCAAGTCAAATCAGTGCCGATTCGCGCTTTTTTTCTATTCGTTGACCCAATTGCTTCGGATGTTATACTTAAACTGGATTATTTACGAGTTGAGATCGTTTCTGTTGAAACTTTAAGAGAGCCATCCTCAAGGGAGAATACATTTGAAAAGTGGTGACGATTTAAGTGCGCAGTTAAGACGCATCGATGGGAAAGGCTACAAAGCCTACAACGATATCCAAGGGAGTTATAATTTTCGGGATTATAGCCTGCACCTAGATCATGTGCAGGCAGATCCTTTTGCAGCGCCCAGCCGGGTGAGAGTGCAGGTTGATCAGAGGAAGGCCGGATTCCCCGCCTCTAGCTATCGATCGAAAAGCCGGGAGATCGCCCTGCGGGATTATCTCACACGGGAATTTAGCCAAGCCTGCAGGAAATACTTTCGGGGAAATAGAGGAACAGGGAACAGTGGTGTGATTTGTATCGATTTGCCGGGGCAGGAGATTTTGGAGCGATCTTCGTTTTTTGTGACGGATTCCCAGGTTGAGGCGCGTTTCACCATGGGGCTTCCAGCCTATGGCCGTAGGATCGCAGGGAAACAGGCTGAATCGATGTTTTTTGAGGAGCTGCCTCGGATCATTTATGCTTCTTTATTCTTTAAGGACCTGGATCATGAGGAATTGGTCCGGCATGTGGAGACCAGTGAAGATGCGGATTATCTGAGAGAGAAACTCGCCGAGTTGGGCCTGGTTGCCTTTGTCGCTCAGGGTGCTGTCCTTCCCAGAGAGAGCGGGATTGAGCTTCGCCCTCTCAACAAAGGGCGAGTCGTGGCGTTTGAACCGCCTGAATCATTCAATGTGGAAATTGAGCTTCCCAATCGAGGAAAGATCACAGGCATGGGAATCCCCCGGGGTGTGACCTTGATCGTGGGAGGTGGCTATCATGGGAAGAGCACCTTGCTCCATGCCTTGGAGTTGGGAGTTTATAACCACGTTCCGGGTGACGGCCGGGAATTTGTGATCACGGATCCCCTGGCTGTCAAGATCCGGGCTGAGGATGGACGCAGCATCTCCAAGGTGGATATCTCACCTTTTATCACCAACCTTCCTTTTGGAAAAGATACCGTAGGATTTTCCAGCGAAGATGCCAGTGGGAGCACATCCCAGGCTGCCAACACCATCGAGGCCTTGGAAGTCGGGGCCCAGGTTCTGCTGATCGATGAGGACACCTCCGCCACCAACTTTATGATCCGGGACCACCGCATGCAGGAATTGGTGTCCAAGGAACAGGAGCCCATCACACCCTTCATTGATAAGATCCAGCAGCTTTATAAGGAAAAGGGAGTGTCCACGATCCTGGTCATTGGAGGCTCGGGGGATTACTTTGATGTGGCTGATCACGTGATCTGTATGGTCGAATACAGACCACAGGATGTGACGGGGAGAGCTCGGGAGATCGCTGAAAAGTACCGAGCCGAGCGTAAGGCCGAGGGCGGAGAGGGATTTGGGGATATTACCGCGCGGATCCCGATCGCAGACAGCCTCGATCCCAGCCGGGGGCGCAGACCGGTCAAGATCTCAGCTAAGGGCCGGGAAACGATCCTCTTTGGACGACACCTCATCGAACTCCAGGCTGTGGAACAATTGGTGGACCCGAGTCAGACTAAGGCCATCGGTGATGCCATCCATTTTGCTGCAAAAATTATGGATGGGAGCCGGGCACTGGCAGAGATTATCACTGAAGTGCTTGCTGAAATTGCGGAGGGTGGGTTAGATGTGCTGAATCCCCGGCCGATGGGAGATTATGCCGTTTTTCGGGGTTTGGAATTGGCGGCTGCGATCAATCGCTTACGCAGTCTGCGTGTAAAACACGTGTAGGGCCCGACGACTCGGCGGGCCTGATATGGAATTGTTTTTTTTGAGGACACCTGATGTATAATATTTAAATAAACCCTGGCTGGGAGGAACGCATGGATTTCAAAGAACTTTCGTTCGAAGATGCGCCATTGATCAAGGTAACGCCGCCAGGTCCAGAATCGAAGGAAATGCTGGAGTTCCAGTGGTCGCATGAGGGGGGAG
>JAUWSR010000310.1 GCA_030609975.1 Acidobacteriota bacterium
ACAGGCTGATCCACTCTTGATCGGCTTTTTCGATGCGAGTTTCTGTGCAGGCGATTGCCAAGCTTAGCAAAATCAAGATTGCTATCGACAATAACCATGTCGAGTTCTTCATGATGTCTCTCCCTTAGTTCTCAAATATATATCATCAAATTTAAACAAACCCAAGCGAATTGTCGGTGTTTTCTTGCCTTATCCGGGTGTTTGACTTATATAATGTGTGAAGGGTGCTGAATTCATGGCAGAGATCATCGTTGAGAAAGTTGGTGACATCAAGATCTATGGCCGTGGGGATATGGGAGGGAAAGGGGCGGGTCTGGTTCAGATCAACAAGTGCGATATCCCTCAAGCACACAAACTTCGAACCCGGATCTTGACCACTGTTTTTTATGATCGCTTCTTTGCAAGATCAGAGAAATTCGATAAAAAAGATCTTGCGACGCTCTCTAATATCCTTGAAAAACTAGGCTGTATTCCTATCAGTGTGCGATCCTCAGCAACCAATGAAGCCGTCCTTTCCTCTGGGGGAGAAGGATCGGTTCATGCCGGCGAAAATACCTCTTTTATGCTCCCCAACAATCATCCCGAGTTTACTGTGAGGTTCCAACAGCTGCTTCAGGCGATTTCTTATATTTATCGGGATTTCAGACGCAGACAGCCTTCAGAGAGCGCCGAAAAAATGGCGATCGTCATCAATCCCATACCAGGTATTCTGGAACGTACCGACGCTGGGCCCGTGTATTTTCCTATGGTATCGGGAGTTGCTAATTCCTTTTTTCCCTATGCGTTGAAGACGCAAAAAGCTGACGAAGGCTTCGCTCGTCTGGCCTTCGGCCATGGCTATGCAACGGTACTGGATGATTTTCCCGTTATCTCCATGGCGACCATCCATGATCCGCTTCCGGTGCAGCTTTTGGGACCGGGGCAGAAGTATTTTTATGCGATCGATATGACTAAAAACAGTGGACTTGGAGGCGAAGAGCTGGAGACCATGAGGAGACTGCATGTGCGCTTCGCTAATCATAAGCTGACCGGGATGTTTGGACGTTTTAAAACATCCATCACGTTGGAGGATTTGATCCAGGAAGATCGCTTCGGATTTCGTACCGGTTTGAAGGAGATCATGGGAGCTTTGTCTGAAGAAATATTAACCCAGTTCCAAATAGAGTTTGTCTTCAATATCGACTTGAACAGCCCTTCATCCTCCCAGGGAATCTTTCATATTGTCCAGTTAACTCAGTTGCCTACCTTGACTTTTGAAAAGGTCCAGGTACCCCAGAGAGCTCGGCACACCTATCTTTCTATCCAAAACCTGCAGGGGCATGGTGTGAAAAAGGGCATCCACCATGCCCTTGTCATCTCTCCCTTTCGATATAAGAAGGAGCAGCATGATGAGGTCGTACAAAAACTCGCAGAATATGCCCTGTCTTTCCAAAATAAAAATGATGCCTATATCTTGCTGGTGCCTGGTCGTTTAGGAACCAACAACCGGGAGTGGGGGATCCAGTTGGATTTTAATGATATCGGCAGGCCGGCTGCCATCTTTGAATATGGTGTCGATATTACCGGGCGTCCCGAACCTGTCCATGATTCCGTCACCACGGGAGGGATCTATGGCAGTCATTTCCTTTACATGATTCAGGGCGGCCATGACGAAGAAAAAAAGCGGATCCAAACACGTATGTTCGGAACCCAAGGAACCCATTTTCTGACCAATCTTATGAGCAACAGAGTCATCTACGGCTATATCGCCCCCATGGAGGATCAGATCGATCCCTGGTTCTTTTCGCCCTCCGAGGTAGGAGGCGCGACTTATGTTTTGACTTTTCCTCATCCCGTCTCCATCTATGCCGACTCAATAAACCAGGTATGCGTGGTCCAGGAAGACATACAATGAGAGTTAATCTTGACATGAATGAGTATTATGCGCCGCGTATCATCAATCCTGTAAAGATCAAACAAGTTCTCATTTTTTCAGCGAATGAGGAGATTCAAAAGGCCAAAAAGACTCTAAAAAGCAACATGCCCTGGGTAAAAGTCCAGATCTTTAAAGAGCCCAGCAGTGTCATCGGATTCAAATCTGAGGAGGCGGCTGTTCTGATCTGCGATGATACCGCCCTGAACCTGTTGGATACAGACAAGCTAAAAAGAAACAATCCCGACCTGGTGGTGGCGCTGCTGTCATCTTTGGAGTCGATCCAATGTGCGCCTACGGTCATCTCCGCTCAAAAATATCCCTTTACACGGAAATCCGATCTGATGTTTGCGGTCAACAGGAAAGATTGTACTCCGCCCAAAATCGTCGCTGCTGTCGTTCGTAGCGCTGCGGACCTTCTTAACATACACAAATATTCACGAGCGCGTCGTTATATCATTCTGGTTGTCGATGATGAACCACGTTGGACAACACAGTTCCTTCCTATTCTGTACGATACGATCGGACAGCGTGCTGCGGTAAAAGTCACCCGGACCTATGAGGAAACTCTTCAGTTTTTGTTTGGAGTAGAGGAGGAGGGGAAGATCGATGGGACAAATTATCGCTCCCAAGGTTATGGAGATGATGTCGTGTGTCTTATCACCGACATATATTTTCCCCGCGGTAAGGAAAGCCGGATCGATTCGGGAACTGACTTGATCCGTATGGTGAATAAATATTATCCTCGCTTTCCCAAGATTGTTGCCTCGAAGGCCAGTCAAGCCGACGGTCTCAAGAGCACTGCCTTTTTGATGCCCAAGGGGGATCCCGGGAGCCTGCAGACACTCCGGGAGTTTATTCAGGATTTTACCGGAATGGGCGATTTTTTGGTCTGCAGCAAAAGCGGGCGTGAGCTTTACCGTTTGAAAAGCCTGCAGGAAATGCTGAGTGTATTTAAAAAGGCGGAAAAGCCTACAAAACTGGGTGAGCAGCTTAGGAGTATTTTAGAGGAATCGGGAAAAAGAGACAATTTTTCCACTTGGCTATATATGCATGGATTTAGGGAGTTGGCGGATAGGATCCTGCCGATGCGAGCCAAGGGCCGCAGGCTTGTGTCCCTGCTTAAAAAGCTTTTCGAAGAAGAGCTCGAGCGAGTTGAATCAGCTCCCCTGGTTCTTCATGGAAAGGAGATCTTCGATTTGCCACAGCTTTTGGCAGCGCTGAAAACAGTGCCCCCGTCTAAACTGCAGGATTATTCCGACAACGATGTGTTTTCTACCTGGTTGGATCGAAAAGGATATCCTGAATTAGCGGAAGAAATCCGACCCGTTCATGGCAGCGGCCAGCGCCTAGAGAGGATATTGGTTGAAAAGGTCGAAAAATGGCTGAACCTCTACCGGCAGGTTGAGTTTAGAAACCGAAACCAAGCATGATCGAAAATACCCGGTTTTTGAGTTCATTCGAGAGCAACGCCACAGGTTCAGATATATTGGTCAAGCCCAAGCTGTATCTGATGTCTATAAGTATGGCGCCTCCCTTTATGCTGTAGTCGAGCCCAACTCCAAAAACTAAGCCAAAGTCGGCTCCTTTTACATCGATCAGGCTCTCCTCGATTCCCAAACCAAAGGCTTCTATTTTGCCTTGATCGCTCAGCTTTATGGCGCCGTAGGGCCCTGCAAAAAAGCTGGGCTTGAGGTTTCCCTGAGTAGATAAGGTGAATTTAGCCAGCAGGGGCAGCTCCAAATAGTCTATTTTTAAGGTCTTTGTGGCAGAAAATCCTGCGAT
>JAUWSR010000012.1 GCA_030609975.1 Acidobacteriota bacterium
CCCTGAAGAATTTCAAGCCAAGATGCCGGCCTTTGTGGATAAATACAAGGGAAAAGAGAGCCGGATGCTTTACAAATTTGATTACCGACTCATGCCCATGACACGGATTCACCTTCACTCGCAACTGCGTGGGGAACTTGAACCCGGAACTGATATGTCGACCCTCTATGTCTTCAGTGTAGTAGCACTCTTCATCCTGCTCATCGCCTGCTTCAACTACATCAATCTGGCTACGGCCGGCAATACTGTCCGGGCTCAGGAAGTAGGGCTGCGAAAGGTGATCGGGGCAGAGCGATCTCAACTCATAAAGCAGTTTATGGGTGAGTCCTTTATCTTTACGTTTTTGGCCTTCCCCCTGACGCTTATTTTGGTGGAGCTCATCCTTCCGCTTTTTAATCGGATGTCCGGAAAGGCTTTAGCCTTGGCTTTCTCAGCCAATGGGACGCTGCTTCTTTTTATAGGTGGGATATTTGTTTTTGTGGCGCTGGTATCCGGCGCTTACCCCGCTTTTTTCATCTCGGCTTTCCAACCGGTCAACGTCCTTAAGGGGCGCTTTAAATCGGAGCTGAGCATCTCTTTTTTCCGTAAAACCCTGGTGGTGACCCAATTCGTAATTTCCATCGTCTTTGTTATCTGCACACTGGTCATCACCAATCAGCTGCACTATATGCGGCATAAGAAACTGGGCTTTAATCACGAACAGGTTGTCATACTTCCCATCCATGAGCCCGAGATGCTCATGAGATACGAAACCATCAAGAATGAATTTCTTCGCAGCCCGGATGTTTTGGCGATCACCACCTCTTCTTATTCCCCCGAGAAGGGTACGTGGAGGCAGAATTATTGGAAGGAAGGTGCCCCCGAGAACTCCTATCCCATGATCAACTGGATTGCGGTGGATCATGATTTTCTGAAGACCTTTGAGATCGTACTTTTAGAGGGTCGGGATTTTTCGCGGGCATTTCCCCAAGATGTCAAAGGTGCCTACCTACTTAACCAATCTGCAGCTAAGGACTTGGGTTGGGAGTTTCCGCTGGGAAAAGAGTTCACACTGGCCGAAAAAGGCAGTATTATCGGTGTTGTTAAGGACTTTCATTTTCGGTCCCTGCATCAAAAAATAGATCCCTTGGTGCTTTATATTTATCCTGAAGGCTTTTCTTACTTCTATGTGCGTATCCAGGGAGAAAACGTGGCGGCGAGCCTACAGAACCTTAAAAGGACCTGGGGCCGGGTCGCCGTGAGGCAACCTTTTGAATACTCTTTCATGGATGCAGAGTATAATCGTATGTACAAGGCGGAGATGCGGCTGGGGAAAATCTTTAGTTATATGGCGGCCCTGGCCATATTCATTGCCTGTTTAGGGTTGTTCGGACTGGCTTCCTTTGCCGTGGAGCGGCGCAGCAAAGAGATCGGGATACGCAAGGTTTTGGGGTCTTCCTTCTCGGGTTTGGTGTGGCTTCTGTCCCGGGAATTCACCAAAGCCGTGCTGGTGGCCAATATTGTCGCCTGGCCGGTGGCTTATGTGGTAATGAGCAGCTGGCTGCAGAACTTTGCCTTCCGTACACAAATTCAAGTCCGGGTTTTTCTTCTGGCTGCGGCCCTGGCCTTATTTATTGCCCTCCTAACCCTAAGCTTGCGCCTGATCCATGCCGCCCGCGCCAATCCCATCGACTCCCTCCGCTACGAATAAGGGAAGGGGACGGTTCTATTATTTTAAATGACTTATTCTCAGTCCGTTTTATAGTATTATAGAGACTAACTGAGTTTTAAAAAATAGAACCGTCCCCCTATTTGAATTTTTTGGTGAATTGGATTATGAATAGGGGCAGGAGAAAACAACATGAGTAAAAGGATACTTCGACTTTTGAGTCTTACAGCTTTGATTTTTCTGGTGGCTTTTCCTCTCTCTCTTCAACTCAAGCAAGAAGGAGCAGGTACTGTTGAGAAAGTCACGGATAAGGTTTTTTGTATCCAGGGTGAAACAGCCAACATCGCAGTCTTCTTAGGAAAGGAAGCTCTTTTGGTGGTCGATTCTGAATATCCCAAAACAGCTCCGGGCTTGCTGCAAAAGATCAGATCCATCAGTTCCCTCTCTATCAAATATCTGGTCAACACCCACTACCATGGAGACCATACGGGAGGAAACTCCATCATCGGGGAAGGAGCGGAGATCATCAGCCACAAAAACTGCCAAGCTTCTTTCCTGCGTACGCTCAAGCCCGAAGACGACCCCAAGAGTAAAGGGGCTCCTCAGACGATCTTTGAAAAAGAGATGACCCTCAAGATGGGGGAGGATGCCGTGCGGCTCCTTCATTTCAATCCGGGACACACTTCCGGGGATACGGTGGTGGTCTTTCCTACGGCTGGGGTTCTGGTTGCGGGAGATCTCTTTTTCCACGGTATGGCTCCTTACATCGATGTCGAGGATGGCGCAGACACAGCCAACTGGGTCCTGACCATCCGCCAACTGGCTGAAAAATATCCCGATTACAAGATCATTCCAGGTCACGGTAAGGTGACAGATATGCAGGAATGGCTTAAATTTTCCGACTACTTGGAGTATCTGCGCAAAGAAGTGAAAAAAGCCATGGCAGCCGGAAAAACCAAAGAGCAGGCCCAGGAATCCATCGACACCTCCCGCTTCAGCTATATTGCAGATATCGGCCAATTTCTAACCAAAAAGGCCAACATCGGTTGGATCTATGACGAACTTTCGCGATAATCGGCATTTTGACATTATCCACCCTCTATGCTAGTAACATTAACGTCTATCAGCCAAAACCTCTTATAACAGCATGGCGGAGAAGCATAAACATGGAATATATCACCATAGTTGATGAAGCCGGCAAGATTTTAGGAACCGAGGAAAAGATTAAATGCCACCAAGGAAAAGGCATCCTGCACAGCGCTTTTTTGATCATGCTGTTTAATGAAAAAGACGAAGTCATCCTGGCTAAAAGAAGTCAAGGAAAGATGTTGTGGCCGGATTTCTGGGACGGCACTGTTGCCAGTCACTACGACCTGGAGACAGCTCGAGAGGAAAGAGTTAAGCAGCGAGTTTTTTATGAAACCGGGCTGGTTTGCCGGCAGATCGACGACCTCTTCCAATTCCGCTACCAAGCCGAATTCAAAAATGTGGGATCAGAAAACGAAATTTGTGATGTCTTTGCAGCAAGAGATATTCGCAGCGACCAGTTGAATCACAATGATCTGGAAATTTCGGAATACAAATGTCTCGGAATCTCAGAATTGACAGAAAAGATCGCAGCGAACTCTCTGAAAATTACTCCCTGGTTTGTGATCGCCTTTAGAAGATATCTTCAGATTGGAGAGGAGAGCAGTCCCTGCCTCAAAACATGACGACACTTGCCTGGGTCGGAGAGGTGATTGCGCGGTTGATTCAGGAGTCTCCAGAGAATAGACTGGATGATTTCGGGGGCCAGCCTATTTTTGATGCTCCTCTAGTAGGAATCGCTGATGGAGATGATCCCTTGTTCAAGCATTTCCTTGAAGTCGTGAGCCATCAACATCTCCAACCTCGGCCTTTCCTTCAGCGGCATTCTCCTGAGGGAACGGATTTAACCCAGGTGAAGGTGATTTCTTGGGCCCTTCCTTTTGCTCAGGAAATTCGCCGCTCGAACCGAGGTCGGGACCTGCCTTCCCGGCTTTATTCCTTAGCTCGAAATAATGGAGGTGCTTTAATTTACAGAATGAATTCTCGCTTAGCTGAGATTCTGCATGCTCGAGGGATTACGGCTGTCGCTCCCACAACAACATCTGAATATGATGTGTTCCGCACGCCGGACCTTACCTTCAGTTCAACCTGGTCGGAACGGCATGTCGCCTACTGCGCGGGACTTGGACAATTTGGGTTGAACGGAGCCTTGATCACCTCTTTGGGTATAAACGTTCGTTTGGGAAGCATTGTTACCAATCTCCCCCTAAACCCAACTCCCAGGAACTATGACGACTACCGTGCCCCCTGCCTAGAAAACGAGGGGGAAAACTGCGGCCTGTGTTTGGACAAATGCCCGATAGAGGCCATCTCTTTACAGGGGCTGAACAAGACCCGATGCAATATCCAGCGTAAAGAGATTCGCCACAAATTTATGGACCGCTACCAAAATGAACTGCATCTGTTGCCAACCCCTATTCCCATCAACAGGCAGACCCGGAATAGGTTTTCATTGGGATGTGCTCTCTGTCAATGCGGTGTTCCCTGTGAGAGTAGGAATCCCTTTGGGATTCCCAAAGGAAATAAACGAAATGCTGGATATTAAACTCAAGCTCAAGGTCGGTCATGCCAGCGAAAGGGCGTGGATGGAGCCCTCGCTCCTTAAAACCGTTTTCTGGAATATCACTTACGCATGCAATTATCATTGTGGAATATGTTTTACAGATTCCGGCGAATCCATGCCTGATGAACTCACCACCCGGGAGGCTTTAGAGACGGTCGATAAGATCCATCATGCCGGGATCCGTGACCTGATATTATCAGGGGGAGAACCTTTCTTGCGGAAAGATGTGCTCGATGTCCTTGAGCACATGGCCAAATTCGGGATCTCCGTCCGTATCGCTTCCAATGGCAGCCTTCTGGATCCCACGACTCTACAGCGATTGCGGGATGAGACTCTTACCAAGTCCTTTCAGATCAGCCTGGATACTGTGGATGCAGATTTTTATGCACAATTCCACGGTACTTCTGTGGCAAACTTTAAAAGTGTTTTAGAAAACCTGAGCAATATTCAGAAGTTGGGATTTCATACGACTATATCCGTCCGGCTTACGCCCCAGACTCTCGCCGGCATTCCACGCCTTCTGGATTTTGCCTCCCAGGAGGGAATTGCCACCGTCACGATACACTGCCCGGTCCACACACGACGTATCGCCGAGACTTTTCCTCAAGGGGAAGATGTATTCACTCGCTTAGAACCTGTCTTCGAACACTTTTGCAACCTGCCGCAGAAATGGCTGGTGGAGACTTACATCCCCTGGGCCGAATATCATCCGGTCATCCGTCGTCTGCAGAAGCAGGTGCAAGTGATTAACCGCGGGTGCCGGGCGGGTCGAGACCGGCTGACGATCAATCCCACAGGCCTTATCTCTCCCTGTGTTTGTATGGATATTCCCGAGGCCTATTTGGGCAATGTTAAAAACTCAGATCTTGAGTTTGTTTTCCAGAATTCTTCGTTGTGCAAATTGTTTCGGAATCCACAGGAATATGGAATCTGTTCTGATTGTGGCAATCTGGCAAAATGCGGCGGCGGTTGCAGGGCCTCGGCCTTCGCCTTAACCGGACAGATTGATGGTCAAGACATGTCCTGTCCGGTCTGGCAATGCAGAAATCAAAAAGAAAGCGATCATCCATGATATCTCAAGTGACACCCAGCCTGTGGAAACACATTTACTAGGAGAGTATTTGGGGCAACCGGGATTTCTTCCTACGATATGGGGGCACCCCCTGAGTTATCGTTGAAAACAAAGCAATTATCTTGAATATCTAGCTTATTTATCCACTTATAGTTATGTTTTTAGGGGTAAAATGGGGCATCTAAGATACAGCAGGTTGAGATTTTTAAGTCGGCTTATTTATACGTAAAAAGGGCCGTTGCTGCACATGCATCAGATGCTCTGATCCGGACCCAATGAGCAGAATAGCCCGCCGGGAATTCATGTTTGCCGGTTTCTCCAGGCTTGACCTGGATCTTTTTATAAATAAACCAATCTCCCTGCGCCGTAATGTCCACTTCGATTTGGAACGTTACTGTGGTTGGGGCGTTGTGTGAAAGTTTAAGAGATTTTTGGTCATATCCGGTCATGAGGTAAGGATCGGAAGGCTCATTTGCCTTCACCTCAGTTTGCTTCCAGGGGCCGCCCTCTCCCTGAGGTTTTCCCAGGTGCCAGAGGTCATCCACGGTTCCGAACCAGAGTCCCGCCCTTCCATCTGTGCTGGGGACGAAGTGTCCGTCTTTTTCGGCCCCGACCGTGTTGCCGGAAAGCACTAATAGACCTCGCCACGAGCAATAGTCATGGATCATCCGGTTGTGAGTGCAGACAGGTTTGATGCCGGCTATCCCTCCTGAAATGTCCCGCGGCAGTTCATAAAAGGTGCCGTGGCTGTTGATCAGAGCGCGTTCGGTCACCACTTCCCGCTGACCACGCGGCCAACCCATAGTGGTGGGATTGTCAAAGACAGAGGTTCCTTTGGGAAGACGAAAACGCCTCCCTTCTTGGTCGATAAGGATCACCGAGGACTCATCGATCTCAAAATCCGGTGTTTTGATCTGTATCTGTTCCTGCAACTCCTGCCAAGCTGCCGGATCGTCGATGGGCTTTATATTGAGATCTTTGTCTACAACATAAAATCCGACATCCTCGACGTGACCGTCGCTGCCAACGGCTTGGGCAGCAAACTCCAAGGTTCCCTGTCCATCTCCTCGCGGCCGGATCAGACCGAAAGAGGCACGAGGATCGGCTCCCGCGGCGGGCAAGCTGCTAAAGCTGAGCGAAGCCGGAGATGGTAGAGACTCGGGCTTATTCAGGTGCAGGAATGCTGTGGCTCCCTTAACCGTTTGGTCTGTTTTGATCCGCAGCCATTGTCCTGGGTTATCCGAGCTTAAGATATGATAGGTGTAACCGTTAGGAGGAACTTCGATCTCATTGTAGTGATTCCACTGGCCTTGTCCCAGCTCGTCGATCTCCAGTGCAAAAGTTACAGATTGTGAGTTTTTGTGTGCCAGGTGGATCACACTCCTGGAATAGCCGTTTATCAAAAAGGGAGCAGACGGGTTCTCTTTCTTCACTTCATCGTCCAACCAGACGCCTCCAAATCCCAAAACCGGGCCCTGGTCTCTGAGGTCTTGCGGCTGCAAAAACCAGAGGTTGGACTGAGCCTGTCCTACAAAAGCGTTGTCAAACTTTGAAGCGTCGTTACATGCAAATACCAGTTGTCCCTCCCAGAGACAATAATCAACTATCATCTTAAGATAGGTCGATAGCGGCAGGATCCCAGCGGTGTTCTGGTGAGAAAAGGACTTGGGAAACTCGAAGAAAGTCCCATGCATGGTCATAAGCAAACGCCCGTTGTCGATCTCACGGATCCGTGGCCATTCCGTGTGCCAGCCATGGCGGCCGTCATATGTAAAACTGGCTTTGGGCAGCCGGAAAGTAAACCATTTCCCGTTGTCCAGAAGTTTGAGTATGATCGACCGTTCATCCCAACCGGTGGCCCAGATCGGATCTTGGATATCACTGTTGCCCTCGATCCCTCCCGGTCCCGTAACTTCGGTGTATTGCTGCTCTGCGATGATCTTCCAGGTCTGTTCATCCCATTCGGCCAAGCTTCCTGATGTCCGGATATCCGGATCCCTCCAACCGGATGTGCCATTGTTGGAGACAACCAGACGATCTTGACCACTATAGGCTCCCTTGCCGTGGTAGCCCGGAATGAGGCTCGGCGTGCCTTCGATTTGGGTGTCCGGGTAGATAGTGTTGACTGCCAGCGTGTTGACATCAACTTCGTAGAGCCCTTCCTCCATCGTGAAAAAATAAACCCGCTCTGTAGGATTTTCAAGGTGACGAGCCGTAGCCGATAGGCGTCCCATCATGGTTTCTGGGGATATCACTCGGATGCCCCCATTTTTGTCTATAAAATAGGGTCCGATGATCAACTGCTTCGATTCCCTATGGATAAGTCGATTGGCCGGCGGTCCACCCACACTTTCGCTTCGGATCGTTAGGTTCAGCTGGGGATCGATCTCGTAGAGCCTGTCGTCACTGCCCTCCGGCCGGTGAGGAGAATAAGTCACCGCCCACAAACGACCTGCCCATGGAACAACGGCTCCTATCCCACATTCGTTCTGACTGTTGAACATGGCGAGGTGGGGATAGATTCCACTGATTTTCACAGGGCCTGTTTTAGATTTCTCTGAAGAACAGCTTAGAGAGCCGATTATCATTACGAGGCATAAGAGCCAGAACCTGAGCTTGCACATGTTTTCTCCTGATTCCAAAATTCAATTCTGCTTTTATCATATGAAATTCTTTGGGTCAATCAGAGAGTCCTGCAGAGGAAATCTCTGATTGTGAGAGATAAGTTTTTACATGAAAAGTTGAGTGAGGTAAAATGCTTTCAGTTGAGGAAGGAATATAGGCCAATGAATAATAAAACAGATATCTTGCAGACCCATCCCCAGGAATTTGTGTGCTTTCTTAGAGAGGAAGGCATTAAACGTTTCTACTTTGTGTACAATCCTCAGACCCAGACTATGCAGAGTTCTCATCCCCAACTGCAGCCACTTGCCGAATTCATCCAATCCGATCCCCGGGATTTTATGCAGCATGAAGGTCTGTTCTTTCAGGTCTCGCCTGAATACGATACTCTCCAGGGTGCTTTTGTTCATCGCACCGTTAGAGGACAGGCTGCGGGCGGTGTGCGCTATTGGGACTATCCCACGGTCGAAGACTATCTTCGCGACGGCATGCGTTTGGCCAAGGGCATGACCCGGAAAAATGCCCTGGCCGGCTTGTGGTGGGGTGGTGGCAAGGGAGTCATGGCCAGAAATCCGGAGATCGAAACAGCGGATGAAGATATTCGTGCCTATCTGTATCGCGAATACGGAGAATTCATCAGTTCGCTGCAGGGATGTTACGTGACGGCTGAAGACGTGGGCACATCGGTTAAGGATATGTCCGACGTATTTTCAGGGACGCGCTTCACCACCTGCATCCCCTCTGTGGTCGGAGGGAGCGGCAATCCTTCCGTGCCCACGGCCCGCGGAGTGGTGTGTGGGATGGAAGCGGCCTTGGATTTTTTAGACCAAGGAGATCTGGAGGGGAAAACCATAGGCATCCAGGGCATGGGAAATGTAGGTGGCCCCCTCATCGGATTTCTGTTCGAAAAGAATGTAAAACAGATTCTAGCCTGGGATATCGATCTGGACCTGGTCAACCAGGTCACAGCCAAGTTTCCGGACAAAAAGCTCGAAGCCGGGGCTGTGGCACGAGAAGACACCTCGATCTTTGCAGCAGAGTGCGATATCTTTTCTCCTAATGCAACCGGAGCTGTCCTCAATCCCACAACCATCCCCCTGCTCAAGGCCAAGATCGTTTGTGGGGCCGCCAACAATCAGCTGGAAGACCCGGTTCGGGATGACTTAGCCTTGTTTCAGCACAACATCCGCTACATCCCGGATTTCCTGGCCAACCGTATGGGTATCGTCAACGCCGCCAACGAGCAGTATGGTTACGTCAAGGATGATCCCCTGCTTGAGAGACACCTGCATAAGGATTGGGAGCACTCCATCTTCCAGACCACTCTACAGGTGCTGCGCAAATCGTGTTCGACAGACACTCCTACAGCCGAGATCGCCATGCGCTTAGCCGACCGGCTCTCTCTGGAGTCGCACCCCATCTTTGGCCACCGAGGTCGCCAGATCATCGCCTCCTTGGTCGCCGAAGGCTCGCACTTGGCCTAAAAACGGAAATTATTTTCCCGTAAAACCGAACTTTCCGCCCAAAAAAGCTGTATATATATTTGAGAGGGATGAATCCAATCTTCTTCCTTGTGCGTTTAATATAGAAATGGTAACCATGGGAGTGGCTGTATGAACTACCTTATCATCGTCCTGTTGATCGGTACTATCATCTTGATTCATGAGGCCGGACATCTTCTGGCTGCAAAGCTCGGGAAGCTGCCGGTCAAGGTCTTCTCGGTAGGCTTCGGCCCACGGATCTGGGGACGTACTCGGGGGGAAACCGAATATCGCCTGTCTGTCATTCCTGTCGGGGGATACGTTCTTCCTGACATCCAGGAACCCGAAGATTATTTTAACTTTTCCATAAAAAGCCGGATCGGATTTTCTTTAGGCGGCCCGCTGGCCAATCTGACTGCCGCCCTGGTTTGCCTGTTTATCCTGGACGTCGTGGCGGTGGGATTTCGCTTCCCAACGGTTTTTCTTTTTCCTTTTCGGCAGTTGGCCGATCTGACAGGACAGATCGTTATGGTGATCCCTTCTCTGTTCCAGAACCCGGATCAGCTATCCGGTGTAGTGGGGATCGTAGCGGCTGGGGGCCAGCAGACAGCTTTGGACCTTAGTAAACTTCTGATATGGGCGGCTTTATTGAATATCAACCTGGCTTTGCTGAATCTGCTGCCTTTGATGCCCCTCGATGGCGGAAAGATCGTGATGGATATTCTGCCTGCTCTCTACCCGCCCCTCCGGCGCCTGCACATCCCCTTGGCTCTAACGGGGTGGGCCTTGATCATCGTCCTGATGATCTATGTCACCATCCATGATGTGACCCGACTTTTAGGCTTTGTCTGAAAATCTAAAAATGATCACTCGTATTTGAGGGCGCTTGCGGGATTCCCGTGGGCGGCTTTAAGGGTCCGGTAGCTGATGGACAAGAAAGCAATACCAATGGTTATAAGTATTGATGCAAGAAAATAGACAGGATGAAGGCTGATCCGAAAGGCAAAATTCTGCAGCCAGCGGAACATGACGTAATAAGCTAGAGGGCAGGCTATTGGGATGGCTATGCCTACGAGTATCACCACTTCCTTGGATAAAAGAGCCACAATCCATAATTTGACCGGCTGGCCGCCTTCTGCTATAAAACTTTTGCAGAATAACGATTCTCCCCAAGAATTGTCGGTCTTCCTGAGGGAGGTCCAATAAAAGGAGACACAACATGAAAGTACTGGGAGTCAACGGAAGTCCCCGTAAACAGGGCAATACGGCCCACATGATCCAGGAAGTCTTTAAGGTCCTTGAGGCCGAAGGCATCGAAACAGAGCTGTTCCAACTGGGGGGAAACCTGATCCGCGGGTGCACAGGCTGTCGCACCTGTTACCAGCGTCAGAACCAAAAGTGTGTGTTTGAAGACGATGTGATGAATTCCTGTATTGCCAAGATGGTCGAGGCCGATGGTATCATCCTGGGATCTCCCACCTATTTTGCCGACTTGACAGCCGAATTGAAAGCGCTTATCGACCGTTCCGGTTACGTTGGACTCTCCAACGGAGGGTTATTCCGCCGCAAAGTCGGTGCCGCGGTTGTGGCTGTGCGGCGTGCGGGAGCGATCCATGTATTCGATTCCATCAACCACTTTTTTCAGATCAGCCAAATGGTGATTCCTGGCTCATGCTATTGGAACCTGGCTGTGGCCAGAGATCTGGGAGAATTTGAGTTGGACGAGGAGGGTGTTCGTACCATGCAGATATTGGGCCAGAATATGGCATGGCTGCTCAAGAAGCTGTGCAGGAATTAGCGCGTGTCCTTTGAGATAGATTAGCGATGAAAAATTATATTTCCATGCTTCGTGGCATAAATGTAAGCGGGCAAAAAAGGATCAAGATGGAGGAGCTGAAATCCCTGTATGAGGCTTTGGAGTTACAAAATGTCCACACCTACATCCAAAGCGGAAATGTTGTGTTTCAGAGCCAAAATCCCGATACGGCTGGACTGTCTAAAAAAATCGAAGCCAGCATAGAGGAGCATTTTGGTTACTTTGTTTCTGTTGTGATCCGCAGCAAAAGCGAGCTGCGGTTTGTCCTGGATCACAATCCCTTTTTAAGAGAAAGAAACGAAGACATCACCAAACTCTATGTCACCTTTTTGTCTCAAACTGCCAGCCAAGCCGCCCTGAATGAACTGAGCTCAATAGCTGACAAATACGACGAGCTTCGTGCTCTTGGTAAAGAAATCTATCTTTTCTGCCCCCATGGATACGGCAGGACTAAGTTCTCGAACAAATTTTTCGAGAGGAAGCTAAAGGTTTCCGCTACCACCAGGAACTGGAAAACAGTGCAGAGGCTGTATAAGATAGTCGACGAAAATTAGTTGAGATTTAGTTTTATGAAATATATTTTCATCCGACCTTAAGTCTTCTTCTCTTTTTTTCTGTAAGAAAATGGTCGTGTTTTTCGTTAGCTCTTGGAGAACATCCTTTTCTGGTTTTTCGGCCTCCTTTTCCAAATTGGCCAGTCGAGTTCTTTTCCATACTTCATAACCTGCAGCTCCACCATTTCACAATCGATCTCCGATTTCCAGTGTTTGCAGGTATTCAGCCGGTCTATCATCAAGTCTTCGATTCCAACGATCTGGCATTGGAGATCTGTCCCGAGCTCGACAATTTCTAAGGGAGAATCTTCACCCAAAGCCTCATGTAGGGTGTCCCTATCTGCCTAGGTAAGGTCGATCTCTGCTGTAAAACAAACTTCCCTGCTCTTATCTTTACCCTCAATAAAATTATTGCTGGATATAGTAAGGGCTGGCAAATCACATTGTGTGAAAATGATATGCTTATTCTGAAAAAGCGTCTTTCAGAAGTTTGCTCTGGCGGTTGAATGCCAGGCGCGGACTTCGGGTTTCATGCATCAGCGAGATTTCCTGGGTTAGGAGCCTGGCGATATACATGGTGTAGGTGGCGGCCTTTTGAGATTCCCGTTTGAATAGCGGATGGTCACGGTTGATGTAGACGATGTTTCCTTCCGCGAAGCACTCCGGGCCGGATTCTCCAAAGAAATCCAAGCAAACGGATACGCTGCTCTCTCCCATCTGCATACGGCGGACAATGGCGTTTGGAGTGATTTTTTTCACAAGAGGATTGCGTCTTTTCTTTTGTTTTGGATTAGGTTTGCTGCGAAGAGAGGTCCCAGGTTCTATCTCAATTTCCTTTTTAGCACGATCCGGCGTATTCTCAAATACCGCCCCTGTCCCTGTCTCTTCATCGTCTCCGTAAGGGATGGGACCAAAAGGCGAAAGGTCGGGATTTTTGGCTAAAGATTTATGGATGCGCTGAAGGGCCTCCCTTACCACTCGGCCTGCACGCCGGTCTTCTCTCCGGTCAGCGTCTTTGCCAAGGATTTTCTTGATCTGCGCGATAACCTTCTCCATCACCTTTAGAAATTCCTGGTATTCCTGCGAATCGATCACGAAGTTGGAGCGGTCACTGGTTATGGGTAAAAAGTCAGCGCTTATTTCCCCACGAATGCGAGAAACCACTTTTCCCCATGTCTCCATCCCAAAAAGTGCTCTCCGTATGGTTACGCCTTTGACCTTAATCTCAATTCCAAGCTCCTTGAGGGAGGACATGGCCGAAGGGGTAATCACGATCTCCCCGGAGATGGGCCCGAATTTGCACCCTTCCAGCACCGGGATTCTGCGGCCGGCAAGGCTGAGTGGATAGAGCCGCCGTTTATTGACATACACCTCGAAATGGGGTGCTTTCAGGGGGACACTCTCCATCAGCTTCTTTTCGACCTCTTCGGGATCGAAACTTTTAGAAAGGCCGGAAAGAATCACGGCTGTACCGTCTTCTTTGTCATGGTCGGCCGCTAGAATCTCCATCGGAAGATGCCATGCGTCCTCATCCGCCTGCCAGTGTTCTTTGTCGAAGATGACACGAGCTGCGAAGTTTTTGTGCTGTGTGAGCACCTCGAACCGTGAAGCGGCAGCCAGAGAGGCGAACTTGCCGATGCCGAACTGTCCGATTCGCACACGTCCGTACCGGGAGGATCGTGAGTGTAAAACTTTTTCTTCTGATCCGATGTTGAAATACTGTTTTAATCCTTCCAGATCCATCCCCGAACCGTTATCAATCACTTTAATCTGATCTGGAGCCAATTCGACATCAACCCGGGTGGCGTCGGCGTCATAGGCGTTGTTGACGAGCTCGCGCAGGAGTTCGATGCTTTCGGTGTAAAGTCGTTCACCTATGGTGACGATATGACGCTTATCGACAGTAACTTCAAGATACCGCTTTTCCTTTACACTCATCACCTTAAACTCCTATTGGCAAAACAGATATCCTCGGGCTTTTACTTCAATTCGATGGTCTTCGTATCTGTTCCGGCTTTTTCGGAAACGGCTTTGATGACAGCTTGGGGGCGGCCGCTCCCTGTAGCTTCTACCACCCACTCCACTTTCTGGACAGGGGAAGCCGAACGGGGCGTAGTTCCTGAGAGGTGGCCCAGGTCGACGATCTTCTTGCCGGAGAAGAGAGAGGCGCCCTTGAGTTCTAGGGTGACTTTGACCGGCCTGGCTGTCTGGTTATCGATGGCATGCTGGGAGATATTGGTGGGCAGGTAACCCTGATTCTGGATGTGAGCGGTTATCTTGTAGTAACCCGCCTTGCCCGCTGTCACAGTGACATCGGTGATTCTCAGCAGGGGAGACATGGAGGCCAGATACAGATTCCATTGTGTGTGTTTGACCAGGAACTCATCGTATTTGGGACCCGGTGTGCACATCACGCTGGTGTAAGTTTTGTACTTGGGATTGTAGAGTTTGCGGGTAAAACCCCCGATCTCCACTTTGCCCAACTGGGGATGGTCAAAGGGTTTCCAGTCGATAAAGACCTTGCCCCCCATCTCTTCATCGTTCCATTTGAGCTGCTCGACCTCACTGACGCGGCCGTCCTCGTCGTAGTCACAGAAGGGGACCAATGAACCCATCTCCGGAACCCAACTGTAGACTCCCATATGGTCATAGGCCCAACCGATCATCACACCCCAGATGGCTCCAGATCTTGGAGGTCCGCTACGGCCGTAGACGTTGCGCACCGGCTGTTTGTTCAGGATCTCGGAGTACTTGTTCCCGAAGGTCCGGAAGATGGCTTCATCCTGCTGTGGAAAGGGATCTTCGACTCCGGTGGCGGGATCGAACCAGCGGTTGGTGGGGGGACGGTAGAGGAAATTGCCTGCCATATGGTGGTTGACGAGTCCTGTCATATTGGTGTGCTTGAACAGGAACTCGGCCACAGCCCGCGTTTCCGGTTCGGAAAGAGGATAGCGTCCTGAGCCGCGTTGGACGTATTCCTGCTGCCAACGCGAGGGCCAGTTGCGGTTGATGTCCAGGCCGCCCACGCCGTCTTCATTGAAGCGGCCGTCGTTGTCGTTATCGATCCCTTCACTGTAGACCAGCCATTCTCCCTTTTCATCTTCCTGGCGGCGCACCATAAGCCTAGGATCTTCGCTCGAGGTGTTCATGGTTCCCAGTTCGCTTTTTACTCTCATTTGGGTCAAGTAGCCGTCCCCATTCAGGTCTTCTCCGGGATCTTCATCCAGGAGCCCGTCTCTGTCCGAATCGTGAGGACGCACACTGCTGCGCATGCTGTCTGGTTTCGTAAGATAATGATCGGATCCATCCGGGTTAAGTTTGGGCATGATGTAGATCGTGCGAGTGTCCACAAGTTCGGTGATAAAATCGTTCTTGCCGTACTCCGTGATCAAGGTCTCAATATTCTTCAGACATACGGCTGCGCCCATGACCTCGCTGGAGTGCAGGTTGCCGTCGATCCAGAAACCGGGTTTTTCCAGGCATTTCCCGATGTCCTGATTTGTGATCACCAAGACCAACAGATCCTGCCCCAAGTAGCTCTTGCCGATCGTGTGCAGCTTGGTGATCTTGGGGTAGGCCTTGGTGACATCTTCCAGATATTTGACCACTTCGGTGAAAGTATAGTTGTGATCGAAGGTGAGCTTGGCCACTGCAGCGGAGATCGGGGATACAGTCATCCCCAGGATGGCCACAGCCAGCAAAGTTATTCCGAAAAAGCGACATGTTTTAAGCATAAATTCCCTCCAAAAAAATTCATGTTGTTGTGCGCTGTTTATATCACAGCCTAAAAAAGCGGTCAATTCCTCCTCACACCAGAAAATAATCACTTATCACGGAAATGGCGATGCAGGTATAGATTTTCACAGAATAAAGGTATCTATTCGTTGTCTTGGTTAAAAGAGATGTGCCTTCTGCGGGCGTACAAGGCGATCAAAAACACGATCAGAAAAACCGCCGTTCCGTTGATCGTCAGCGCTGCTGAAACACCAAGAACACCTGCCAGGGCACCGACTTCCAAGTGACCCAAGGGGCCCAGTCCCCGGCTGAGATTCCACACACCTACCGCTGCTCCGCGTTTCTCATCCCCGACACAGAACTGTACCAATGTCGGCAGCAGGGAATCGACACTGGCCCACATTCCACCGATGAAAAGCATCGCCGCTATCGCAGCCAAAAATATTGGCGCATACGCAAAGGCTATCAATCCCAGCCCAAAGACCATGCTGGCATAGAGAAGCAGCCGTCCCTTGTCTATTTTTTGAGGCAAACTGGCGATGATGAGCACCCCGATAACTCCCCCCACCGATCGTATCGCTGTCAGCGTTCCCAGCCCGGTTTCTCCCACTTTGAGGATGTCTCGGGCGAAAGAGGGCAGCAGCACATCGCTCGAGAAAGCCAGTATCTCCATGGTCACAGCCAGCCCCGCCAAAAGCGAAAGCGGGCGGTTGCTTCCGATCTGTGTTATGCCCTGGAAGATATTTTTGAAAGGTGATGTGGGTGTTTTTTCTTGGGAAGACTCCCGGGCATCTCGTTTTCGACGTGCGGCAACTCCAAAGAGAGAAATTCCACTCAACAAATAGGCTGCGCCCATGCCCGTAAACGCGCCCACGGCTCCAAACTTTGCTAGAAGCAATCCGGCGCTGAGTGCACCGATGACTCCAAAGAGTTTGTCGGCAAAAGTGACCAGCGCTATGCCGTTCAATGCTTTGTTCGCGCCAACTACGTCGTAGACAAGGGCCCGGCTGACCGAAGTTTCTGCCACATCAAAAATGCCCACGCATACGGCGATTCCCACAATGACACCAAAGTTGAGGCCTCCGGCTCCAGCAACGGCAATAGCCCCTAAGCCGACAAAAACTCCAAAAAAATTGGTAAGCTGGAGGATGGTCTTGCGGTCGTACAGATCGGATAGCGCTCCGAAAGGCACACCAAAAACGATCCGGGGTAAGGCCCGGGAGGCAACGGCGATGCCCACGCCCAGAGGAGAACCCGTAAGCTCTAATGCCAACCATCCGATGGCGATCTGGCTGACCACATTGGCATATCCATTGGTCGAGATCGATAGCCACAACCAGGGATATCCCCGGCTTGAGAAGGAAGCCAGCGTTTCCGCTTTAAACAGGGATTTGAGCGACATCTTTTTTGAATGCTTCTAACAGAACAGTTCAAAGAAATCAGCTTGTCCCTCAGGTGTGGAAGGATCAATCAGATTTCCGCCCTTAAATATCATCTGAACCTCACGAATATGAGAAATATTAAGTAGTGGATTCTCGGCGAGAACAATGAGGTCCGCAAATTTTCCGGTCTCGATTGTGCCTAAATCACTGCCTGTTTCACAAAGATCTGCTGACGTTCGGGTGGCGGCGATCAGAGTATCCATCTCGCTCATCCCCGCCTTGACCAAATGCTCCAGCTCACGGCGTGTAAATTCAGCCGTGGGGGTGGAATCGCTGCCGCATGCGATCTTGACTCCGGCTTTGTAGGCTTTCAAGAGGCCCTCACGATGGGCTTGGGCTGCGGCTTGTGCTTTTTCAACTTGGTAATCCGGGAGGTTCTCCTGGGCGTAGAATTCCTCGTCCTGAGTGCAGCAGATCGTGGGTACATAAAAAGCATCATTTTCCAGGATCATTTCCACGGCTTCATCATCGAGCAGCCCGTGTTCAATGGAATCCACCCCTCCTTCAAGGGCAGTCTTCACACCCGCGGCTCCCCAGGCGTGTACGGCTACATGTTTGCCGTGTTTATGGGCGAGATCTGTGGCGGCTTGAATCTCCTCCAGGGAGAGTTGGGATTCCTCCAGGGATTCTCCCTCGTTCATGATCCCGCCTGTGACCATAAGCTTGATCAAATCAGCACCGTGATCGAGGTTGTCTTGGACGGCCTTGCGCATCTCATCGGGACCGTCAGCCTCAATGGCTCCCAAGGTGCCGTGCCCGTGGCCCCCTGTCACGGAAATAGCACGTGTGCTGACATATAGCCTTGGTCCTACCAAAATGCCGGATGCAAAAGCCTGTTTCCAGGCGACATCCACAAAAGCAGCATCACCAACCGTGCGGATGCCCGTGATCCCTGCTTTTAAAGCCTCGATGGCATTCCGCCCTGCCCGGATGGTGTACTCGATAATGGATTCGGTTTCGAGATAGTTGTGGGGATCGGGAATAAGATCTCCCAGATGAGTGTGTACCTCCCACAAGCCCGGCAGGACAAAACCTCCCTTCAGATCGAGGACACGTTGGTTATCCTTATCAGGGAGGAAAGGAAGAGAGCCGGATTTAATATCAAGGATCCGGTCGCCCTCCAAAACAAGAGTCATGTTTTCCTGAAGAGGCGCTCCTGTACAATCGATAAGTGAGAAATTTGTCAAATAGGTTCGCATGCTAGAGACCTCCGAGTCCCAAATCTGCATTCAGGCGGTTGTTTTGGCAAAAGACGGTGCCATCCAGCAAAATGGTCGGCGAACGCAGGACCACGTCGCAGTGGACCTTGCATGACGGGACATTGCCTTTAAAGTCTGGGTCCTGGCTGCCGAAGCCGAAGGTGACCGCCCCCAAAACGTGTTCATCCTGGTGGACATTCCCTGTGGTTTGTGCGCGGGGATTGAGGCCTAAGGTAAAATGGCACAGGTGTTTGGCGATGGGATCTCCACTTTCCTCAAAATAGGCCTCCAAATCGTGTGCATCTTTCCCCCCCGAAATGTCTGTGATGATGCCTTTTTCCAGCTCACAAGTCACAGGGGCTTCCACCAGTCTTCCGGGAGGGATATTCCCGTCGACCACGACCGTGCCTTGAATGGTCTCCTCAACGGGGGCATTGGCAATGGATACACCGGGAAAAAAGTCCAGCTCGCCGGGCTGAGTGGCCATCCCATCCCCCACCAGTACAGGACGACTCTTCATTCCGAAACTGATGTTCGTCCCCACGGGAGAAGTAACCTGACAGGTATCCGAATTGGCCCAGAGTTCGCAGGCCCGTTCCGCCACTTTGAGCATGTGGCCGTAATCGACGCCGCAGATGCCTTCGATCAGAAAATCTTCCATCCCGGCAGGGGAGGTGATGGCAATGCGTGTCCCGTTTTTGCGCGCCTGACGTGCGGCTGCTTTTTCATCGAACATGGTCTCACAGATGCCCAGGATGACGTTGGCATCCAAAATAACTTGGGCTGCGCTTGGGGCAAGTTCCCGGGTGTCCGTCGGTGTCATGTAAGGAATCGTGAGGAACTTCGTGTCTATGCCGGCATCGATCCCCGCCGCCCGGCAGGCCTCGGCAATATCTGAATCTGTGCGGGTGTCGGTCAAGATCAAGAGCCTATCGCCTGGCTGTGCCTGCGCCATCTTTTTTACGGCGATGGTGCCGAATTCTTTCCATTTATTTTTGGACATTCTGGCATCCTTTCGATTGGAATAACGGTTTGGCCGCACCGGCCATTCTGTTGACCAAATTCATATTTGGATTCTAGATTAAAAACAGATGTATTTCAATAGCCGGTCGATGTTTAACGATTTTCACTATAATCTATGTAAAAGTGAACAATATTACCTTTTCTTGGGCATAAGCAGGACAAGTTGAGAGGGGTTTGACCCCGGAAGTTGTCTGTGATATAGCTAGAATAAGAAGCACTGTGAGCCGCCGCAATTATTTGCAACTGTCAGGATCTGGCTTTATATTCTGTTGTTTGCTTTGGGCTGCAGCATGTTCCTCCTCATCCTCTCCCACTCCAAATATCGTAGTGATCCTGGTGGATGATCTGGGTTGGAGAGACCTGGGCTTTATGGGAAGTAAATTTTATCAAACCCAGCTCGATTTTGTCTGGATCACACTGGCCGAAGTTTTGAGAAATGCGGGATATGTTTCGGCGAGCATTGGGAAGTGGCACCTGGGGAAGCTCCCCGGATATGGGCCGCTAAAGCAGGGATTCGATCTGAATGTGGCTGGCAATCACAAAGGTCACCCCCCAGCCGGCTATTTTGCTCCTTTTGAACTGCCGGGGATAGAGGCAGCACCGGAGGGCCAGTACCTGCCTGATCGGATCACGGATGAAGCTGTCGACTTTATCCAAAGCCATCATAGCCGGCCGTTTTTCCTCTATCTCTCCTATTACGCCGTACATACTCCCCTGCAGGCACCTGAGGATGTGATCGACGTGTACCGAAACATCGAAGAGAATGCCCGTCAAGGGGATCCTATCTATGCTGCCATGGTGGAACGCTTGGACTTCGGTATCGGGAGGATTTTGGAAAAACTGGAGGCTTTAAATCTGACCGAGAACTCTCTTGTGATCTTCCTCTCCGATAACGGTGGAAACCAACGTGTCACCTCCATGGATCCGCTTCGGGGCGGAAAAGGTATGCTCTATGAGGGAGGGATCAGGGTGCCGCTGGTGATCCGATGGCCTGGGAAAGTGGGCGCCGGCACATCCTGTGATGTCCCTGTGATTTGCATCGATCTTTTCCCTACGATCTTGGAGGCAGTGGAGGTGGACCCACTCAGTACACAACCTGCGGACGGAGTGAGCCTGTTTCCTTTATTATTTCGTGAAGGGGAGCTTGAAACCAGTGATTTGGAGTTGTACGATCTGGAGATGGACCGAGGGGAGAAGCTGAATTTAGCAGATAAAAAGCCGCACAAGAAACAAGAATTATTGGACCTGCTCAAGGCTTGGCGATTTGATATCAAAGCTCCTGTTCCAAGGGAGCCGAATCCGGAGTATAAAAAATAATAAAGGGAGGATGACTATGCGAAAATTGAATGCGGTGTTTCTTATATTTCTAATGGCAGGTGGTGTATCCCAACTGTATGGCCAGGGACAGGAGAAGATGTCGGTTTTAAAGATCTCGGAGACCGCCTCTGTTGAAGCTATGCCCAATCAAGTCCACGTCAGTTTTGCGGTCGAGACCGATTCTGAGGTAGCCCAAGAGGCGATTCGGCTCAATGCAACGCTTACCGATAAGGTCCTGAAGGCCTTAAAAAAGATCATCGGACCGGATGATGCTCTCAGTACGTCGGGCTTCAATCTGTCGCCTGTTTACGCTCGCAGGGAGCCTTCCCAACTGGTTTCCTACCGGGTTAAGAATTCGGTCTCCCTTACCACCAAAAAGGTCGCTTCCCTCGGATCCCTCCTCGATAAAGCCGTGGAAGCCGGAGTCAGCCGCATCGATAGTCTGAGTTTTGGGCATGACAAGGAACAAGACCTCAGAAATCAGGCAGCTGTCAAAGCTCTCCAGCGGGCGAAAAAGACCGCAGAGGAGCTTGCAGGGGCAGCCGGCATGCGTGTGAAACGGATCTTGGTTATTTCCTATTCCCCTCCAGGACCTGTCCGCCGTTATGCCCGGATGGCTGTGGCCGAGAGTGTGCCCACGCCCATCGCAGTGGGCCAACTTGCCATCAGTGCCACCGTGAATGTCGAATTTGAAATCGAACAAAATAACAAGTTTTAATGTGTGTTGAAAAGGAGAGATAGGTTTTACACGGGCATGCCTAGCCGGGAAACATTTTCTCTGGCAGTGAACTGTACCTCCGGCAATGCTTCACACGCCTATAATCTGTTTTATCCCAAAAGCCGAAGAACTATTGAGATTGGGAAAAGTCTTTTGGAGATATTGCTAATCACACCGGATGAGATGCGGCTGAACATATTGCCGAAGCCCAAATACTCAACGATGTAAAATTGTTTAGGGGAATCCGCTGCGGACTTATTCTTGATGCAGTGATCACCGAACCTTGTGGGAATGGTTAAGGTTTGTGTTCAGGGCTGTGAGCAGGTTACGGATCGTACGATTCCCGTGACCGAAAATGTCGAAAAATTGCTCCTGTTGGAGCACTTTGCAGTCAACGAAGACTTTACCGTCCAGGTCCGAGATCATGATGGACAGTCGGGGGGGCGCGTGCTGCAGCACATCTTTTCCCCTCAAAGCACTGATGAATCCCGACTCCCGGTCCACGCTGTCTACTGTGAACTTGATGTCATAAACGGCTTTGATGGTGGCATCCCAGACCTCATCGAAATTGTGTTTGTCGAGGAATGTGGTTTTTTGATGTACGGTCTGTTGGATGCAGGCAGCGGCTGTCACCAGCAAAAATAGGATCAATAATTTTTTCACAACAACCTCCTGTCGTTGTCTCCTGTCTCCCTCACGTGCAAAGAGTCTATATGCAATTCTCATGCCAGAAGTGTTTCTTGGGGGATTGCAGGCAGAGATTTTTGAGGCAATGTCCATTTTATGGGACAACTGTCACTGTCTCGGGGTTCGGGATTCCCAACCATTGATCTCAGTCCTTGGATTTATCTATCGGTATTTCCCACCTAAAAAATGGAGGTGTTATCATAAGCTAGACCATGATAAAATATTTATAACCTTGGAGATATAAAAGCCAAGGGACTCTTGAGTTCTTTTGGCTAAGGAGATGAGCCATTAATATCAAATTCCTGGAACGGGTCCGTGAAGAGGTCCTTCTTTGCGATGGCGGGATGGGGACGACGCTTTACAGCAAAGGCATTTTTATCAATTCCTGTTTTGATGAATTGAATTTAATAAGCGCCGACGTGGTTAAGGAGGTTCACCGAGAATATATCCAAAGCGGCGCCGAAATCGTGGAGACAAACACATTTGGCGCCAACCGCTGCAAACTCAAAAAATATGGGCTGGAAGACCAAGTCAAGGCGATAAACCGCGCCGGTGCCCGAATCGCACGTGAGGAATGTGGAGAGGGCGTCTTTGTGGCTGGATCTATCGGCCCCCTGGGAGTGAAGATCGAACCGTGGGGACCGACATCCATGGAGGAGGCGGAAGAGGCCTTCAAGGAGCAAGCTCAAGCTCTGCTTGAAGGTGGTGTTGATATATTTATCCTGGAAACCTTTTCGGATCTGAATGAAATCCATCAGGCTATAAAGGCAATTCAGAGGTTGGCTAAAGATGCCGTCATCGTGGCTGAGATGACGATCGAGGAGGATGGAAACAGCCTTTACGGAACTTCACCGGAAGTATTTGTAAGCCGACTTGAGGACTGGAAATCTCATGTGATCGGCGTAAACTGCAGTGTGGGACCCTCCCATATGCTTGAATGCATAGAAAAGATGGCGCCGGTTACAGAACTCCCTCTTTCAGCGATGCCCAACGCAGGTGTTCCCAGAGCGGTAGAAGGAAGAAATATCTATTTATGCTCGCCGGAATATATGGCCGAGTATACCAAACGTTTCATTCTGAATGGCGTAAAAATCGTATGAGGATGCTGTGGAACAACGCCTGCGCATATAAAAGCGATGAAAGCCGCTGTCAAGGCGCTCCAGCCTCCCTCTAAAAAAAGTTTCCAATTCACTCCCGTTTTGGAAAAAAAAGAGAAGGAAGCAGGGATACAGCTCCGGGATAAATCAGACATGGCACGGAAGCTGGCGAAGGGAGATTTTGTTGTGAGCGTTGAAGTCGTTCCTC
>JAUWSR010000187.1 GCA_030609975.1 Acidobacteriota bacterium
GCATATATGTTCGAAGATCTGCTCAAAAGATTTTTGCTTTATAGCGGATACAAAGTTACCCATGTCATGAACATCACCGATGTTGATGACAAGACCATGACCGGGGCACAAAAAGCTGGCCTCACTCTCCAGGATTACACACAGAAGTATATTGATGCTTTTTTCAAAGATCTTGACACCCTGAATATCTCCCCGGCCGATTTTTACCCCCGCGCCACTGAATTCATCTTCGAGATGGCCGCGATGGTCAAGGGTTTAGAGGAGAAAGGCTACGCTTATGAAAAAGACGGCAGCTATTACTTTGATATCTCGAAATTCAAGGATTATGGAAAACTAGCGAAGATCGATCTGAGCGAATTAAAGGCCGGCGTTCGGGTTGATGCTGATACCTATGAAAAGGAAAACCTGCACGATTTTGCGCTCTGGAAAGCCCGAAAAACTGGAGAGATATTTTGGGAGACCGAGATCGGACCCGGCCGACCGGGCTGGCATATTGAATGCTCGGTCATGAGCTCCAAACACCTGGGGGAAACCTTCGACATCCACTGTGGGGGTGTGGACAATATCTTCCCTCATCATGAAAACGAGATCGCCCAATCCGAGGCCTATACCGGGAAAAAGTTCGTACACTATTGGCTGCACTGTCAGCATCTTATCCGAGACGGCGAAAAGATGTCAAAATCCCTGGGAAATACCATAACGGTAAAAGAGCTCATCGAAGACCAAGGCGCTGATCCTATGGCGATCCGCTATCTGCTTATGACCACTCATTACCGACGAATGCTCAATTTTACCTATTCCGGCCTGCAGCAGGCCACAGCCGCTCTGCAACGGATCAAAGATTTCTGGCACATTCTACAGGAATCATCTTTCCCCGCTGGGGAAAACGCAGAAGTGACGGAATCGATCCGCACTGCGGAGAACGATTTTTCTCAAGCGCTCAGTGACGACCTCAACATTTCTGGAGCGCTTTCCGGCCTGTTCGGGCTGATCAAACGGGCAAATGTCCTGATGAATCAAGCTCAACTTTATGCAAGGGATGCCCGAAATCTAACAACCTGCCTTCGTCGCTTTGATTCCGTTTTAGCGGTTCTTCCTCAAGCCGAAGATGTAGGTTTATCTGCTGAGATCCAAAATAAGATCGAAGCACGGGAAAAAGCACGAAAAGACAAGGATTATGCTCTGGCAGACAGAATCAGGGATGCACTCCTTCGACAGGGAGTAGTGCTTGAAGACACAAAAGATGGAGTCCGTTGGAAGTTTAAGAAGCCTTCATAATGAACAAACGACATCTATCTCCCTATGAACTGGGAAAACTCGGTGAAGATTATGCGCTGGGATATCTGCAGAACAAGAAATTCCGCATACTGGAAAAAAGCTTTCGATTTTACCGCGGAGAGATCGATATTATTGCATTCGACATAGATACTTTGGTTTTTGTAGAAGTAAAAACTCGGCACCTCAGCGACCGCATAACTCCGGAAGAAGCCATTACCCCAAAAAAACAACAGCAGATTCGACGGATCGCACATGCTTATGTGAGCATCAAAAACCTCGAGGACCAGAAATGCCGATTCGATGTCTTAGCCCTGCGATATGACGACATCCAGGGCTTTCACGCCACCCACTACACCGACGCCTTCTAGGCACTAATGGGCTGTTCTCAAATTACAACGATGCACGTTGAGATCGCCACGCTCTGCTCTCGATGACAATTGAACGAAACACATGTCATCAGATCGGTTCGCCCGTAGGGTAAAGACTGTCGACATTTGAATGTTGGGATCTTTACGTCAAGAGCGTCGACAGTCTTTATAAATGATTCAGGTTAGTAGTAGAACCAGATAGTTCGGTAATCCCGTATATTTTCCCCCCTTGCCGCCAACTCCTCCAAATAGTCATAGATGGGGACATCGATATAGTTGTAGGGCGGGATGGGTTGGATATTTTTTTCCCAGGGATGGAATTCATAAACACGGGCCCCATCTGGGAGGACCATGACCATACGGTGATCCTGCCAGGATCTCAGATGGTTTTTCCCCAGCTTGGGCACATTGAAAACAGGTTCGTCTGTCCGGTCGAGCCCGGGGAGTAGGCGGGCCTCCTCTTTTCTTTCCTGCAGGATCCTGGCGATCGGGACCATATAGCGGCGAGTCTCTTCCTTGCCTTTCATATTGAAGATATAATAAGGATCCACACCGATGAGACGCAGGTCTCTGCGCAGCTTTGCGGACTCAAAGCGGCGCGAGTTTTCGATGGTGAAAACCTCTTGATTGTACACCCCCATTCCTGTCCGTTTGATCCGGTGGACAGCGTCTCGGGAATCCGGTGTGATCTCGTAGGAATGCTCAAAATGGGTCACAATAGCCACTTCTCGTATTCCCGGTTTATGAAAACGAGAGAGAATGCGTATCAGTTCCTGGCTCCAGCGCATGGGCAGCACTACGGGCGTCCGCGTGCCGATACGGATACGGTAGATACTTTCGATTCCGGCCAGCGCCTCTAAAAGCCATTCGATCTGCTCATCCTTCATGATGCAGGGATCGCCCCCTGTTACCAGGACATCCCCGATAGCCGGATGTTCCCGGAGCCAGTCCACCGCCTTCATAATGGTTTTTTTGTGGCTCATGGCATGGGGGTCCAGAACCTCATCGATTTCCCAATTGCGCTGGCAGTACACACAGATCTGAGAACAGGTGTTGAAAGGCTTGAGGATAGCGATTCCGGGATAGCGGCGGGTCACCAGATCCACGGGCGAAGTATCATGCTCTCCCATGAAGTCGAACACGACTCCCCGTTCCCGACGGTTGGCGGCCATGACTTCCACATACTCCGGGGGAGGAATGACCTGCGCCCTGACGGCATGGTCATAGCCGATGGCCAGTTCTCGATCCATGAGGCTTAGATAATAGGGAGTGATTCCGAAGGGGATGTGATTCTTCAAGGCTTTGGTGATAGCAGCTTCCTGCTCAGCACTGAGCTCGATCAGATCCTGCAACGGTTTGACCTCGCGGATCACATGACGTATTTGCCATTTATAGTCATTCCAGTCATCCGGACCGCCCTTGAAATAATTCAAGATCCGTTCCTGGTTCTCTTTGCGCCATTTGATGACATCGGGTTCCAATCCCGACGGATACTTTTTGAAGTATTTCTGGACGGACAAGCCCAGATCATCCAAGATCTCGGTACGCGCTTCAGCCGCTTTTCTCCCCTCCAGGCGCAAAAAATCAGGGATGCCCTTGCGGGCTTCCTGGGACTCAAAATAGATATTCGATTTTCCTGCGACTCCCCGAAAAAGGTTGATGAATTCCATCAGGAATCCGACCGAGACCTCCTGTTTGAGCTCTTTTCTCCTACCTTGAGCCAATTTCCACAGGATGTCCAAGGCGGACATCTTGGTCCGGTATTCATTGACGGGCCCCAGGATACTCTTGAAGACCCGAATGCACTCCCGTACCGTGGCTTTTTCTAGAATATGAAAATCATTGTCGAGGGAAAAAACCTCGCGCTCCGCTTTTTCCAGATAGGCATACATGGTGTCCCGCGCGCTTTCCAAAGATCGTGCCCGTTTGAGGCGGCGATGGATATCGGGGTTGGATTCCCACAGACGCTGAAGATAGGCGTCATAGTTCACCTCGAAACGCGGTTTTACCATCTCGATGGAATCGGTGAAGATATCATCGATGATCTTGCTGGGCAGTGTTTGCACGTGCCTTGCTTCTTTTTTTTGTTCTGACATAGCACTCACCTGTTATTGATACCAGTTGTATTCAACATATAACATTTAGTCGTCGCTATGGGAATCAGGCCTAAAATGCGGCCTCACTAAGGAGGGATCCGGACATTCCGCTTTCAGCTCCTGGATGGTACGCTGCTGCAGGGGGTGGATCGTACTAGCGGCGATCTCCGCCAAAGGAACCAAAACAAATTTCCGCTCTGTCAAGCGGGGATGCGGTATCTGGAGGTGTATACAATCCACAATTTCATCCCCTGCTAAAAGAATATCGATATCTATCAACCGGGGGCCATCGACCGGGGCAGGGGTTCGACCCATCTGTTTTTCGATACGCTTTATCTCTTCCAGCAGAGGCATAGGCAGCAGTGCGGTCTCAACCGCTAATACCTGATTTAAAAACCAAGGCTGATCCTTTAATCCTACAGGCTCGGTCTCATAGAGCGCAGAAGAGGATTGCGTCGTAATACCTGCTTCTCGCAGCAGCCTTTGACCCCTGGAAAGATTAGCTGCCCTGTCGCCCTGATTGCTTCCAATCCCTAGCTGATATAACATTTTCATCTCATATTAGCATTATTGTTGCAGGCTATCCAGTGACATCATAGAGGGAATAGCGTATGCAGGGAATTCTAAGTTTAGATGTGGATTTTTTAAAAAGAGTCTGGCATTATGGCTTTACCATGCAAAAGATCGAGAGATGGCGGATCGAAGAACTCACTCTCGTTCTCAAAGAGATAGTCCGTTTGCTCAAACATGGAGAAAATCGGGAATGGGCCAATGTCTTCGAACATTTTTTATTGGAAGCCGAGGGGGTCCTGCTGCGGGATGCCTTTAATCTCGAAGAATTCAAACGCTTGGTTCAGAATATTCTTTGCTGTTACTTGGAAGGAGATTCTTTTAGAAAACTGGAGATCAATGAAGAACAAGAGAAAAAACGCTGGAATCTCAATCAAGAACTCAATCGCTTGAAGGGCAGGCTGTATTATCTCTTAACCGATCTGCAAACCCGCTTTGTTGAATACATCCACTAAACCTGTATATTTCAGCTAGATTTCAAACAGCCCGAAGTTCTTAAGTATGCGCATGACCGATAACGTCACCCAGAGATGATCCTCCAAAGTCGACTTTTTAAAACCTGCCTCCCAGTAACCCTGGGACATTTGCCGGCTCAAGACCCAATTTAAGGCTTGCTGCGTATGTTCATGATCGGGAGGAAAACCGATCTTCGCTAACGAATCCAGACTGCTAAGAACATCTGTCGCCCAAAAGGGATATGTGATCTCTTCCCAAAATCTGGCCTGCTGACGATCTTCATACATATCATCCTTAAAAAATCGCTGAGACAGAATTTCTCCCGCCCTTTTAGTGTCTTTGTGATTCCGCCAGGTCGGTGATGCAGCTAAAGCCCTGAGCACCATACCTGTTACCAAGTGGGAGAACGGCTTGGATGTATCCGGTTTAACGGGTTTGAGTTTGTGTTGGTCTTCAGAGTCATAGCGTTCTTTCAATTCAAGCTTACTCATGGTTCTGTAAGGAATGACCCAGCCTCCATCCGCCTGGCGATGACGCATAAGCCAACGAAAAGCACTTTGAATTCTTTTATCACCATCTACTCCATACAGACAGAGAACTTCCAGGATCAGGGCGTGATATGTGGGCGCGTATTCATTGAGATATGCGCCCCGGAAATCTCCCTCTTTGGATTGCGTAGAGAACAAGAACTGTATCAGATTCTGAACTTCTTCAAGTATGCCTGTACAAGCAAAATCATGAAGCCGGAAAGCATTCCTCAGCGTTTCGACGATGTAGTACGTCTTTTCCCAGCGAGGTTGATCTTCATACTCTCGACGGCACCAGCCTCCATTTTCACGTTGACTCTCTAGAATACGGATGCGTGTGGCATACTTCTGCAGATTCTTGTACTCCCGTTCCACCGGGACTTCCAGGATATCTTTCTTCAACCAGTACAGAATAGGCAAATTGCCACGTGCCAATAAAAATTCAATCGCTTTGTTGGTATTAGCTTTCATATTTATCTTACATTTCTTCAGAAAATCATTGAATTTAATATTATACACCAATTGTCAAATCAATCTTGCCAAAACCACTTCCTCATGTAGAAATTAGTCAAAATAGTTGGCTTTCTCTCTCCGGTTTATTATAATCCTGAAGTTTAATGGAGGTCCTATGAATGAATTCATCTATCTGGATAATGGCGCAACATCTTACCCAAAACCTGAAGAGGTTTATACCTACATGGATCAGTTTTACCGCAGATTGGGCGTGAATCCGGGACGCTCTGGATATGACATCTGTATTGAAGCCGGTGAAGTGGTTGAAAACACCCGCAAGACCCTGACCAATTTTTTCAACGGCACCGATCCCAACCGGCTGTGTTTCTCTTATAACTCAACCGATGCCTTGAACCTGTTCATCAACGGCATGCTGGAAAAAGGAGACCACGCCATCACAACCACCATCGAACACAACTCCGTACTCAGGCCTTTGTATCATCTCTGGAAATATAGTGGGATTGAGGTCGATTATGTACCTTTTGACGATAAAGGTTTTGTAGATCCCGATGATTTCAAAAAATGCTTCAAAGCTAACACAAAACTTGTGGTCGTGAACCACGCCTCAAATGTCATTGGGACTATCCAGCCCATCAAGGAGATCGGAAAACTCTGTCGGGAGAACGGCATTGCCTTCGCGGTCGACGCCTCCCAATCCGCCGGCAAGATACCGGTCGATATGGAAGAACAATATCTGGATATTATAGCCTTTACCGGGCACAAATCCCTCCTGGGCCCTACCGGAATCGGGGGGCTCTATGTGCGTGAGGGTGTAGAGGTCAGGCATACCCGTGCCGGGGGTACCGGTGTGCGCTCTGCCGTCAAAACACATCTTGATGAATATCCTTACCGACTCGAATATGGGACACCCAATACGCTGGGTATCGCCGGCCTCCTGGCAGGGGTGCAATGGGTGGAAAAACAAGGACTGCAACATCTCCACCGGCATGAGATGAAGCTCACCACTAAACTTCGAGACGGTCTAAAGCAGATCGAAGGAGTGACTCTCTACTGTCAGGATGATCTCATCGATCATATCAGCGTGCTTTTATTCAATGTCGACGGCTTAGAAGCTCTGAACACGGGAACACTGCTGGATGTAGACTACAATATCGCCTCCCGTACAGGACTTCACTGCGCCCCCTTGGTCCATGATCAACTGGGAACCACGGAAATCCATGGTGCGGTAAGATGCGGAGTGGGCCCTTTCAACACCGAGGAACACATAAATGCAGCCGTCGAAGCGGTCGCTGAGATCGCAGAAATGCAGAAAAAACGCAGATAAAGCCAGCCCTTCACGCTAGCAGGGCTCTAAGACACAGCAGCGTTCCGCTCCGTGCTGTCGAATACAGTCCTCCCGAGCCGCATCGTTTTTCAGCGTGCAACAGTGGATGGTACAGAGGTCCGGGCTCCGTCGGAAAAGCTCCGTGCTGAGATATTTCATCCCGGTATCAGGAATAACGGTCACAATAGTTTTGCCTTCTCCCAGCTCCTCTGACAGCGTCAAGCTGGCAAAAACATTAGCCCCTGCGGAATAACCGCAAAAGATCCCTTCCACTCTGGCGAGACGGCAAGCGGTGGCTTTAGCTTCGACATCCGAGACTTTGATAACACCGTCGGTATATTCGTGTTGATAGAGCTCAGGGATAAAGCCCTCCCCTATGCCTTGGATCCTGTGATAGCCTGGATCTTCA
>JAUWSR010000080.1 GCA_030609975.1 Acidobacteriota bacterium
ACGCCAATCCGAAAAGGCCCAGGCATCCGATCATCAATGCCAGCCCGGAGAACACACCGGATATCTCCCCGATCCGCCTTTCCGCCCGATACACAGAGTCGAAACGGTCGTCCAGAAAAAAGTATTCGAAGGGCTGCAGCGGCAGGTACTCCTTCCACTTCTGCTGCAGGGCCGAGATGGCTTGAACGATATCTTCCGTACCGATCCTGAAGGAGATGTAATCGGGGCTGTATCCTAAGCAGAGCACCAGAGGTGCAATATTATCCCGGAGCGACTCGTAGTGGAAATCGTTCACGACACCCACCACAGTGTACGTGGCCCGGTCGCCCTCTTCTGAGAGGATGGTACTCAGCCTTTTTCCAACTGGCTTATCCCATCCCAATTCGCGGGACATGCTCTGATTGATGACCACAGCGCTGTCGTCGGTGCCGAATTCCTCTGAAAAATTTCGGCCCTTGGCGATCGACATCCCCAGCGTGGGGATGTAATCGAGGTCCACTCTCCACATTTGGACGGACACTGTGTTCTGCACATCTCCTTCCGGGAAGAACGACATGCCGTTTCTCCCAGAGGGCACCGGCAGGTAGCTCGAGACCGTGCCCAGCCTGAAATCGGGATGGTTCAGCATGTCCTCCTTAAAAGTCTGGACGCTCTCGCCCAGAAGCGTGGCATTGTCCAGCACCAGGACCTGCTCTTTCTCGTACCCCAGTTTTTTGTGCTGGATATAGTGCATCTGCCGGTAGATGACGATCGTCCCGATGACCAGGACGATGGAGGCAGTGAATTGAAAGACCACCAGGGCGCTGCGCAGCTTCCCGGATTTCATGGCCTGCTTCAGGTCTCCCTTGAGAACCCGGGATGGGCTAAAACCGGACAGCAGGAGGGAGGGATACAGGCTGGATAACAGCCCGGTCAGCAGGGTTATCAGGATGATCACTCCCACCGGAATCAGAGAACCTAGATGGGACATGGTCAGGCTCTTGCCGGAGAGGTGGTTGAAAAGCGGCAGGAAAAGGCCGACTATAAGCAGTGCCAGCAGCATGGACAGGCAGCTGAAGAATAGGGACTCCACCGAGAACTGCCGGATGAGCTGTGCGCGTTGGGAGCCAAGGACCTTACGTACGCCGACTTCCTTGGCCCGGCCGGCTGAGCGGGCTGTGGCCAGGTTCACGAAATTGATGGAGGCGATCATCAGGATAAAGAGGGCGATCACTGAGAAGATGTAGATGTATTTGATGTCGCTGTTGGGCTCGAATTCCACCATCAGGTGGGAATGTAGGTGGATATCTCTTAAAGGCTGGAGAAAAAACCGGAACCGGATCACACCGGAGGCAAAGATGAGCTTGGGGGGAATTCCCGTCATCTTCTGCAGCTGCTTTCCGACTTGGTCGAAAACCAGATCCGGGAGCTTAGCCTCCAGAGCTTGAGGATCGGCATCCGGTTTCAAGAGGAGGTAGGTCTGGAAGTTCAGGCTCAACCAGCTGGGTGTCCTGCTTTCTTCTGTTGAAGACATGGACATGAGCATGTCGAAGTGGAAGTGTGAGTTGTCGGGTATCTTGTCGATGATGCCGGTGACCTGGTAGTCGTCACGATTTTCAATCAGGAGAGTTTTCCCGAGGGCATCTTCGCTCCCGAAATATTTTACAGCGGTCTCCTTAGTCAGCACGACAGAGAAAGGCTCATTGAGTGCGGCGCCTGGATCGCCGGCGATCAGAGGAACGGAGAATATTTCGAAAAATGATGGATCGACATACACGGCCCGGGACTCCCGGAAACTTTTCTTTTCATACTGAACCACGAGATCGCCGTAGACGCGGAAGCGTACCGCGTTCTCCACTTCAGGGAACAGTGAGACGAGTTCCGCTGCCGTACTGGCACCGACAGTAGCGATCCGGGCTTCATCGCTGCGCAGCTTGTAATCGACGGCCAGGCGGTAGATGCGGTCCGACTTCTTATGATAAGTGTCATAACTCAGCTCATCCCGAATGAACATGAGGATCAAGATGCAGGCGGCCATGCCCACTGACAGGCCGGCGATGTTGATCACGGAAAGTCCCCTGCTTTTGAACAGATTCCGGAAGGCAGTGACCAGGTAGTTTCGAAACATGATCAGACTCCAGTATATTTTGTTCGAGATTATCCAGGGCAGGACATTCAGGGTTTGACCCCAGTACCACAGCCAGGCAGGCCCCAGTCCCTTTTGGCGGGCCAGCCGGTTGAAGACCTGGGTGAAATCCCCGAGGTGTGTGAATTCCCCTCTGTCGGTGTAAAACACCTTCAGGACCCAGTGGGCCAGCCGGGGAGGGTGGGAGCGCTTTTTTTTCATGGCTTGTTGGAACGCCTAGGGCTTCAGTTCCGGCGCGGCCTCCCACAGGAAATCCTGGATGGAGCGGATCTCCCTGAGGGCCTCACGGCCGAGGCGCATCAGTCGGTAGATCCTCTTGCTCCGGCCGCCCCTCTCCTTGATAGGATCAGTGGTGAAGGAGTCCAGCAGGCCGCTTTTTTCCAGCCGGTCCAGAGGATTGTAGATGGAGCTGAACGACCATTTCTTACCGGTCGCCTCCTGCAAATAGTCCTGGATCGGGACACAGTAGGCCTCCTGCTTGAGCTTCCAGACAGCCAGCAGGACCATTTCTTCTGATCGAGATAACATTCTCATCGCTCTTCCCTCAACTATATCTTTCCAATTGTGGAACAAAAATAAGATAAGCTTCCCGTTTCGGTTTGTCAAGCATTTGTTTCCAATTCGGAAAAATATTCCGGATGGACTATTGAAATGTGAATCGATAATGAAGACCAGTGCTGATCAAGTCTTGAATATCTTTAATATTTCAACTTACATTTTTCACATAAGCCCAAATATTCAATATTATGATCTTGGATCATAAACTTATATTTTTTCGCAAGCTTCTCTTCTGTTTTTCTGACGAGCTGTAATTCCTCTTCAAAAAATTCCCTGTAATCAATAATTATTCCACAATTTGTGCAAATCAGGTGGTGGTGATGTCCACTTTTCCCCTTTGATTTGAACTCATATCGGCTTTGACCATCACCGAGAAGAAGTTTGGTCACAATGCCCATTCGAGCCAGCAGGTTAAGAGTGCGGTAGACCGTACTCAGTCCTATACCTGGATATTTTTTCTGGAGGGAGGTATAGATTTCTTTTGCGCTCATATGTTTTGATGATGTGCTCAAGAACTCCAATATGGCCTCCCGTGGCGCTGTCATTCGAGAGGCATGCCCTTTAAAGCTATCTTTTATTCTATCGGACCTGACATTTTTACTTGCCTTATTGACATTGATTCTCATAATCAATTAATATACGAGCAGAGCGTATGAATCGTCAAGGGAATATTAATTTTATATAAATAATAAGGATAATGCGTATTGTAATACTGAGTACATTCATAATGATTCTACACGTGGACAAAATTATTGATAATTGATCCGGGCAACGTTTATACCAAGTTTTTGCCGCTGTGGCTGAAATAATAAGAAGTTTTGAGATATTGCATATCATCAAACGCGTCGGTGATATCTTCACCGGCTGAGAGGTCCTAAAATGAATTTTACCCGAAGACTATTCCTGAAACACACGGTGGCAGCAGGGGCAGGTTTTTTTTCAATTTTCAAGAAAAAAGCCCACGCTCAAGATCACCAGCCAGTCACAAATGAGCTCCAGGTGGGTTGCCTGGTGGATACAACGTTGTGTATCGGCTGCCGGCAGTGTGAAAAAGCCTGTAATCTAAATAATGAGATGCCCAAGCCGGAGGTTCCCTTCACAGACAAAAGTGTGTTTCGTGAAATGCGCCGTCCGACTGAAAATGCCCTTACGGTGGTCAATGAGTATGTTGGAAATCCCTCGCAGGATCAACCTCAGCGGGCCAACACCTATACCAAAGTCCAATGCATGCACTGTCTGGATCCATCCTGTGTGTCCGCTTGTATTGTGGGCGCCCTGACCCGAACTAAAGACGGAGCCGTGGTTTACAATCCGGTGATCTGCCTGGGCTGTCGCTACTGTATGGTGGCATGTCCCTTTCAGATCCCAGCTTATGAATATGAGGATGCGCTCACTCCCCTGGTCCAAAAGTGCGAATTCTGTGCGGATTTTTCCCAAGGAACCGGGGCAGATCCATCCTGCGCAAAAGCCTGCCCCACAGAGGCTATCCTGTTCGGCAAACGGACTGAGCTGCTTGAGCTGGCTAGAGAGCGCATTTCCAAGCGACCGGACCGGTACATTGATAGGATATACGGAGAGAATGAAGTGGGAGGCACCGCATGGCTCTACCTCGCAGGAAGGTCTCTGGAGGAGATCGATCTGCTCGAACTTCCGGGGGATGCTCCTCCCCGTCTTACAGAGAAGATCCAGCATACCATATTTAGATTCGGAGCCATTCCCTTAGCCATCTATGGCGCCCTGGGCGCGGTCATGTGGCATGTCAATCGCAAGCAAGATTCTGAACAAGACATGGAAGGGGATCAAAATGAATAGCCACGGCACAGAACGTATACGAAAACCGCTTTTTACTCCCGGCACATATATTTTGCTCACTTTGATGGGCATCGGGTTTTCTTTTGGCTTAACACGAATGTTTGCCGGCCTCAGTGCGGTTACCAATTTGGATAATTTTTTCCCGTGGGGTATCTGGATTGCAGTGGATGTCGCCTGTGGTGTGGCCCTGGCAGCAGGAGGTTTTACCACGGCTGCCTTTGTCGAGATTTTCGGAAAACACAAGTTCAAGCCTCTCCTGCGGCCGGCCATACTCACCGCCTGGCTGGGTTATGCCATGGTGGCGATCGGGCTCATGTTTGATCTCGGCCGCTTTTGGAATATCTGGCGCCCCCTGTTCAACTGGCAGGGCAATTCAGGACTTTTTGAAGTGGCTATGTGTGTAATGGCCTACCTGACTGTCCTTACCATCGAAATGTCGCCTTCTTTTCTGGAGGGCTTTAAAGAGCGGATTGATCAGAATAAAGCGGGTTCAAAACTTCTGCAGCATCTGGAAAAGCCTCTTCTGGTCATCCATCGGGCCGTCAAGGTCGTGCTTCCGATTTTCATACTCGCCGGAGTGGTCCTCTCCTTCATGCACCAGTCTTCATTAGGAACCATCATCCTGATCGCTCCCACCAAGATTCACTCCCTGTGGTTTACCCCGCTCCTGCCGCTGCTGTTTCTGATGTCGGCCGTCATGGTTGGATTTCCCATGGTTTTTATCGAATCCCTGGTGGCCAGCAAGGTTTTCGGCCGCATCTCCGAGATGCATCTCCTGGAAAAGATGGCTAAATTGGTGCCCTGGTTTATTGGATTGTATGGACTTGTTAAATTCGGAGATCTGGTGGTCCGGTTCAACAGTATTGATTTTATAGGAAATCCTGTATACACGATAACTTTTGTGATCGAAATACTGGCTGGAGTTGTCCTGCCTTTCTTTTTGTTCACAAGAAGCTGGGTGAGGAGGTCCCGAAGTCTTCTATTCTTTTCCTCTTTGCTGGTCATATTCGGTCTGGTGCTCAATCGCATCAATGTGTATCTTGTCGCCTATGACCCACCCTTCGCCACGAGCAAGTATTTCCCCTCCATAGGGGAGATCTTCTTCACCGTTGGGATGGTTGCCACAATTATGTTTCTCTATCGTATTGTGGTGACCTTTTTCCCGGTCGTGCAGCGATGTACCTGTGGAGAATGTGCGGCCCGCTACAAACGGGAGGAAGAGCAGAGAAAAAACGCTTTGTCCACGCCCTGGATTCGAATTATTCAAGGTCTTGCATTAGCCATGCTGCTGGTTTTTGTGCTTTTTTACACGTTTGTTCACAAACAAGCCCTGGCGGGCACGAGTTCAGCCTTTAATTGGGCGAACAAGGTCACGCCAGTGAAAAATGCACCGGTTGAGCTGTCTCCTTCGCCGCATCTATTCCGGCCTGAGGGATATGCCAATCTCTATATGCTGGACAATGAGATTTTGAACACGGCCACAGATTTTTACGAGCCTGTCCGTTTTACGCACCGCACCCATGATGTGGTCACGGATGGGAACTGCGGAGTGTGCCATCACCGTTTCAGTATGAGCGAGGAAGACCGCATCGGCGAGAATGTGAAAGAATTCCACATGGATTTCGATGTAAGGATCGCGAATGCGCCTTGTGGTTCCTGTCATGATATGGAGGATATCTACGTACAAAAATGCTCGACCTGCCACTGGCTGCCCGGAGAGCCTGATGATCGGAACCGGCTGGGACTCAAAGGTGCGTATCACCAGCAGTGCATTGGCTGCCATGAAGGACAGCCCAATGCTCAGAGGGCTCCGGTCGACTGCCTCTCCTGCCATCACCCGTATACGCCCGATCATGACGCATTGGTTCAACTTTCCCAGGATCCTGATATCCAGGAAGTGACCAGCAGCTGTCTTTCCTGCCACGACAGCGTCGGACAGGATATTCTTCATTCCGCTCACTGGACCTGGCAGGGTCACTCCCCGAGCATTCGGGGGCATGAGCATGATGTCAGCCTCGGACGGAAAACAGTGTTTAACAATTGTTCTCTGGCGATGGGCTCTGATAACGTCACTTGTGCCCAATGCCACATTGGCTTTGGTTGGAATGATGAGGGATTCGATTTTACTGATCCTCAAAAGATCGATTGCCTGGTGTGCCATGATACTACCCAAACATATCGGAAAGGCAAGGGCGGCCTCCCCCTGGAATCGATCGATCTGGTACAAGTGGCCGCAAGTGTGGGGCGGCCATCCCGTTCTAATTGTGGGTTGTGTCATTTTAACAGCGGTGGTGGCGCTAACTTCAAGCACGGGGACCTGGAACCGATCTTAGCCGATGCTCCCGATGATTTTGATGTGCACATGGGTAGATACAATTTGCGCTGTCAGGACTGCCACACTACCTACCAGCACCATATCGCTGGCGAGTCCCTGGCATCCCCAGCAGTAGAAGGCAGAGTGCAGTGTGTTCAGTGCCATGGAAGTGCTCCCCATGGGATCTCGGGAATGCTCAGCAGGCATCTGGATGATCACACACGTTCCGTGGGATGTGAAACCTGCCACATTCCCTTTATTGCAAAAGAAACTCCCACGCGCGTCTCTGTGGATTTTTCTCGAGCAGGCCAAGATCTGGCTCCTGAGTACGATGAGCTGGGTAATTCCACCTATGATAAAAAAATTGGATCTCAGAAATGGGCCAAAAACCTGATTCCTGAATACCTGTGGTATGATGGAACCCGCGAGGCTCATATGATCGGTGACAAGATCGATCCATCAGATATTGTCGACCTGAACCGGCCGCTTGGTGAACGAATCGATCCTTCGGCTCGGATCTATCCCTTTAAAGCACACACTGCAGTCCAACCATTTGATACGGAGCAGTCCACACTGGTTGTTCTGAGGTTCGAGGAGAGCTTCTGGGATCATTACGATTGGAACCAGGCGATTTCCGAGGGCATGAGCAGAATAGGTCTGGAATATTCCGGCTCCTATGACTTTGTTGAAACCCGGATGTATATATCGATCCACCATGAAGTGGCTCCCACGCGGGAAACGTTAGGCTGTGCAGACTGTCACAGCCAGAGTGCCGTAACCTGTAGACGTTGTCACGGGCAGGAGATGGGAGAGGAACTCCCGGCCCATGCTTACAGGATTTATCCCGATGCCCAGAAACGGATGGATTTTCAAAAACTCGGATATCAGGGTGACCCGGCATTGGTTGGAGGGCGACTCTACATCAATCCCAAACGCTAATCCCAAGCGCTCGAAATAATGCGATGAGGCGTACCATCCCGGCATTTATAATCTGATACGGCAGTGTCGCCCTTATGGATGTATCCTGCGTAAGAAAATAATGGAATCATTTTGAGTTTCTCTTCTGGTTTGGTATAGTTGAAGCGTTCGGAGGAGCCAATGAAAAAACTGATTCCCATCTTGCTTATCTTGTGTTTTGGAATATTTTTCTGTTCTTCCGGCGAAAAAGATGTCACCGGCGCTGGGATGGCGGAATTGCTCCCCACTCAGTTTTCAGAACTCGGGTTCACCGCAGTACTTGCCCAGGCACAGCAGAAAAACAAGCATATCCTGGTCGATTTCTTCTCACCCACGTGAGGGGGCTGCGTCCAGTTAGACCAGTTGGTCTTTCAAAACAAAGCACTCGGCAGTTTTTTTAACCAAGAATTCATCGCTTTCCGGATCACCCCCACTGATGAGGGCTGGAAAAAGATCAGAGAAAAGTTCGAGATCCGCGGTACCCCCACCGTCGTGCTCATTAAGCCCGATGGGGAAGAACTCGACAGGATCAACGGCTTCGAGGGGGCTGAAGAATTTGTCGACTCCGTCAAAGAATACCTGGCAGGGAATAACATTCTTGCCACATTTCAAGCTCAGGTGGAGGAAAATCCTGACGATGTTGAGGCCAACTTCAATCTGGGAGAGAAATATACCAGCCGCTGGGAAGACGACAAGGCTTACCCTTATTACGCCAAAACCATCGAACTCGATCCTGAAGACTCCAAGGGTCACAAAACAGAAGCCTCATTACGTATCGCTGTGTACAAGATAGAGTCAAGAGAAAATCCGGACCCGGAACCCCTCAAGCAGTTCATCGCCAGCAACAGCAACCAGGAATTCATGTTTGAGTCCTACGCCAGTTTGGCGCGCTATTATCAGATAAAGAAAGAGAATGACACGGTGATGGCCGTCTGGGAAGAAATATTGGCTAAAATGCCCGACAGTCCCAATGTGATGAACGAGTATGCCCTCAACGTCTTCAGTCTCAAAGATGAGAGCAGATACGATAAGGCAAAAGCCCAAGCGGAAAAAGCCTTGAGTTCGGGTGACGAAGAGGCCCTCTTCCTGGGATACTACAATCTTATCAGATATCATCGGCTCAAAGAGGACAATGAAAGCGCCTTGGCCATGTATGCAGAGGGGCTGCAGAAAGTGCCAACGGAAGCCTTTTTCGGGTATGGATATGCGGCGGTGGCCCTGCAGGAGAAGATGACGGGCCACTATGACCGCGGAATAGAAATGGCCAAAAAGGCTATCGAGATCAATGATGGTGTAGCCACTTATTGGGATACTCTGGCCGGGCTCTACTTTGAGAGGGGGGACCGCGAAGAAGCGATCAAGGCCCAGCAAAAAACACTGGAGTTGATGCCTGGTAACCGAGCCTATCAAATAAAGCTGGATAAATATAAAGGGGAAGAGAAGAAATAAGCGAAGGAGATGACCGAATATCTCTTGAAGAATGGGCTATTCTTCGACAGAGTCCATTTTGAGGACCTTTTTTAGTTTTTCGATGGCGCCGGCGGGGAGATCGAGGAATTCGAGGGCGACGTCGAAGACGGCATCTGAACCGGGAGGAAGCACCTTTGTCCACACAACACGCACGGTTGCCACAATGGAATCTTCTTGTGGCAGACAGAGTTCGATCTCTATCTGCTTCCCTTCTTTTAAATAGGCATTGCTGTAGATCCGCACACCCCCAAGGCTGAAATTCTGTGTCGGGTGGACTGGTCCTTCTTTCCTGGAAGAACGGTACATAATGGGCACTTCCAACCGCGGATAGCGCCGCCTTTCCTCTTTAACCTGCGGTGTTTTTTCTGCCAACGTATCTCTTTTGTAAATAGAGAATTATATGTGCATTCTTATGTCGAGTACTTATCATATATGACAAGATCGATTTTTGTCAAAGGGTTGCACGCGACCATATAAGGAGCGGTCACGATGAAAGAACGCTTGAATCGAGGGAATTTTTTCAAGGAGATCAGTCCATCCCCATCACTGTCTTCAATTCTTCCAGCAGAACATCAATATCGGTTTCCTGGGTTCGATAGCTGCATATGCAGGCACGCAAGGTCCGGTCTTTGCTGCTGAGGACGAACTCCGAGATCCAGGCCTTTCCTCGGTTGTAGATGGCATCCAGGACTTCGGAAGTGGTGATCTGTCCGCTTTCTATTTTAGTATGGGTGAAGGTCGCAACCGGGAAAGGCGTATCCACGACTATCTTCCATCCGAGAGAAGTGAGCTCCTTTTTTAAATAATCCCCCATATCGACCTGATGGTCCATCAATTTGGCGTAGCCGCCATGGCCGAGTTCTGCAAATGCCATGAACAACTTGAGGCCTATGAACCGTCTTGACCACTGAACGCTGGTTGTATAGGGTTCGAGCACACCTTCTGTGGAACCCGGCATGTAATCCGTAGCGATCCGAAATGCCCTCTCACACGGTTCCCGTTGGGCGGAGAAGAACATACCGGCTCCCATGGGAACATTAAGCCACTTGTGGGCATCACAGGTTATGGAATCCGCCTTTTCGATGCCCTTCAGGAAGGGCTTCAGTCTTCGGGACAGGATTGCAGCCCCTCCCCAGGCAGCATCCACATGAAACCAGAGCTCGTAGCGTTGACTCATGGCCGACAGCTCGTCCAATGGATCGATAACACCCGCAGCTGTCGTGCCCGCCGTCCCCGTCACCATTAAGGGGTAGTAACCTTGCTGCAGGTCATTTTCGATCATCATTTCCAGATGGCCTATGTCCATCTTGTAGTCCTGATCCACAGCAATCCTCCGCAGGCTGCCTCTCCCCATTCCCGTCATGTGGCTTATCTTTCCAAAGGAGTCGTGGGCCGCTTGAGAAACATAGATAACAGGCTTCTGGACCAGCCCGGCCAGGCCTTTGTCTCCATATTCCGGGAGCTTCGCAGTCAACGCTGCGACCACGGCAGTGAAATTGGCCTCGGCACCGCCAGTCGTAAAATGGGCTGTTGCTCGTTCCGGGTCCAGCCCGAACTGCCGCAGGAAGTATCTCAGCAAGTGCTGCTCCATCTCTACCGCGGCCGGGGCATGAGACCAGACAGCGAGGTTGGGATTGAAGGCAGCGGCAAGGATGTCACCCACAACGGCGGCCGGCCTGACACTCGGATTGAAATAGCCGAAATAGCGGGGGTGGGTCACCTGCACACTCCATTTCCTCAACATCCCGGCAATGTCCTCGACCATGTCGTCGAGATCGACAGGGCCTTGAAAATCATAGGTGCGGGCTAAATGATCGGTGATCTCTTGGGGATTGGCTTTGGTGATGACCCTCCGGTCACTGATGTCGCTGTAAAGCCGTTCGACTTCCTGGATCGCGTTCTCATAGATTTTTGTCATTGTAGACCTTCTACGATTACTTTATGCAAGAACCTGTCTCAAGACAACCCGATTCTTGCTTCAAGGACCATGCCGTTCTATTTTAAGCATAAGCGGACCTGCCCCTGTAATCTGAGGAATGAGACATAAGGGGGGGGGGGAGTGGGGACTGAATCTTAATTGAGGCTGGTTTCCCGGCGGATCTTCATCTCCAGGACCCTGGAGGTCACTGCCTTGTCCTGGAATTCGATGCACAGCCCCCGGCCGGCGATCACGTCCAGGTTGATGGCTGAGCCGCCCCATGTGCAGCCGGGGATCTCCACCCGGGCGGGCGCCAGTCCTTTGCGCTCAAACCATCCTCCGGTCACCAGAAAGCTTTTGGGATCTACGACAAAGACCATATAGGTTGAATTTTTCGTGGTGATCTCGATCTGGTCACCGAATCTCAGGGTGTCTCGAAAGATCATCTGCGGGAGCGAGGCGCACAGTTTTTTCAGCAGAAAGCCCATCTGATTCCTCGCCTCATTTGTTTTACTACATAGTATTATGTCAAATGGGATGGGAATGTAAATGGAAAAATGATACTAAATCAAAAATAGGCAGCTCTGGACTAAGATGACTGCCAGGATCAAAGGCCTATCTGAAGAGACCACCACTGGATCACACCATTACCGGAACCAGGACACGACTGTATGCAGACTTGACACATTGGCGAGTAAGTAGCAATAATATTGTCCTCATCTCGCCTCTTCGTCAAAATACCATGGATATTACTTGACGTAATTGCGAGATAGTGCTAAATTTATTGCTACTATATCGATAGATCGTCAAAAGGATCGACCCATGAAGTTGAATGAATTCCTGTCTCAGCAGGCCGTATTCACGGTAGACGAACTGGACCGTTTTCTATCCAACCGAGGGTCCGGCAAGCCGAATACCCGAAAATCGCTCCTGACCTATTACCTCAGCCAGGGGCGGATAGTGCGTGTGCGTCGCGGACTGTATGCGACCGTTCCTTTGGGAGCAAATCCGGCATCAAGTCCGGTTGATCCGTATCTCGTGGCGGCCAAAATGACCGTGGACGCGGTTCTTGCATACCACACGTCTCTGGAGTTTTACGGGAAAGCCTACTCGCTCTATAAGAAGCTACTCTACACATCCGCGAGCAAATCGCTTCCGCTTAAGTTCCGATCTTTTGAAATCAGGGGCGTGCCCGTGCCGTATCCCCTTCGGGCGAAGAGCGAAGAGATGTTCGGAGTCACTTGCCATAAGCGGTCCGGAGTAGAACTCCGGGTAACCAATCTTGAAAGAACCTTCGTCGACGTGCTGAATCGGCCGGACCTGACCGGAAGCTGGG
>JAUWSR010000304.1 GCA_030609975.1 Acidobacteriota bacterium
AGCGGTCCCTCAGTGCTGTTGAGCTTTCGGACTATAACCCGGTAGACCTGACCTGCAAATCCTCCGCCGACAAACTTCTCGATCTCGAGTTTGACTTGGGCGTTTCGTTTGGGGATCAGGCTCTGGATCTCATACTCGAGCTCGTCGCCGGCATCATATCTGCGCTGCCGCATAGGCCTGATAAGCTTCCATCCCTTGAAGCTTTCTTTTAGCTTTCGGACAGTGGCTACGGAATATTCTGTGGTCATAGCAGTTATTTTTTTGTGTCGTTTTTTCTCGTAAATGATTGCAATGCTTATAACAAAGCCACTAGCCGATGTCAAACATCGCTGAGCGGGTTGAGCTGAGCGGGTGCTGAGCGAATGGTATGCCTTAGTCCTTTATCAGATTTCCGGCAAGTCTATGGAGATCTGGATTTGCCACTGCTAAAATCTTCTTTTTTACCACCCGAGAAAAATACTCGCGCTCAGTTTTTGTCATTTTTTCTCCTCTAAGCTTCTTCAATAATAAATCCTGCTGCTTTTTTGAGAATAACTGAGATAATGCGAAATCCAAATCGAATTCTTCCTTCATATTTACATACTCTTTAACCGTAAGTGCATCTTTAATGTTGATGTTGATATTTTCAGGTACAGAGTAGTTTCTAAAGGTATTAACGAGGCCGCCAGGAGACAAGAGATTGCTGAGAACATGCATTTCTTTCCCCTGCTCAAAATCGTCTAATAATTTATTAAAGAGCTCGGGCTCGAATATGCTTGTGTTGTGCAATTCATCAATATTATTTACACTGATTTCTAAATATTTGTATAAAGCAAGCGACATATTCACTAAAATCAGGAAATTCCTCTTATCTTCTTCTTTGTCTATAGCAGACAACGTTTCATGATAGCTGAAATCGCTTTGTTTTAAGCTGTTGGCCAATACGATTGGAAAACCTTGCCAAAGCCTTGGTTCCCGGCTTTCAACAACCTCTGCGAGGATTTTATTTGCATCGATCGGCCTTTTTATCTTTACAAGTGGGTATCCCAGCTTACTCAATGCATCTAAAAAAGCTTCTCTTTCCATCTCAGATTACTCCCCGTTTAGACTCTTTTAAATAAATCAACGTTAATGCGGTTCCACCACATGCACTCAAATGGATTTTTTTCTTGAGATATCTATTCCAGGTGGCTAGGGCTTGAAACAGCTCATCTTTGTTTGTTCTGTATTGCATTTGCCGAAACCTTTCATTGTATAAATTCATACAAATATATGTATTTATATATACAATTAATTGTATGTAATCATACAATTATTAATAGTAATTGTCAATCTCATAAGCAAAAAACTTTTGGGACAAAGCAGGCCTAATGGTTTGCTTCCCTTTGAAGACAAAGCACATTTTAGCAGCGGATCGTTTTCTTCGAATCTTGGTATAATGATATTCAGAGATACTCTTTCTTCTGCTTATTCTTGAGCTCGGCCACGATCTCTTTGACCCGTTGGTCCTGGTCCTTGGGGCAGATTAGCAGGGCATCTTCGGTTTCGACCACGATGAGGTCTTTGACTCCTATCAGAGCCGTTAATTTGTTCGGATTATAAACCAGGTTGTCTTCCGCATCCAATATCAAGCTTTCGCCCCGGATAGTATTCCCTTTTTTGTCTTCCTCCCAAAAGGAGGCCAGGGAAGACCAGGCTCCTACGTCCGACCAGCCGAAACTCCCTTCCCCCATCAGCACCCCCTGGGCCTTTTCCATCAAAGCGTAGTCGATGGAGGTGGCGGGCATTTTGGGGTAAACCTCGGTGATGCGGCCGATTTCCCCTTTTTGGATAGCATCCAGGATGCTTTGCCAGTGGGCATAGAATTCCGGGGCGAACTCCTTCAGCTTATGGGCAAAAGTCCGGGCCTGCCAGATAAACATCCCGGAGTTCCAGAAGTAATTTCCCGCATTGACAAATTCCTGCGCGGTGGCAGCCTCGGGTTTTTCCTTAAATTCTTGGACGGAGTAGAAATTTTCGTCCGCGACCGTGTGCACAGAGTCTTTTTCGAACCGGATGTAACCGTATCCGGTCGAGGGGAAGTCAGGCGGGATGCCAAAGGTAATGAGATGCTCTGCCCGGGATGCCATCTGGGCGCCGGCCCGCAGTTTTTCACGGAACAGCTCCTCCTGCTGGATCGAATGATCGGCCGGAAACACAGCCACCACGGCTTCAGGATTTTGAGCGTAGATGACAGCCGTTGCCAATACCAAGCAGGGAGCGGTATTTCTCCCCTGGGGTTCTACTAAAAAATTGTCCTTGGGGATGTCGGGCACATAGTCCTGCATAACCTGTGTCTGTTCTTGATTGGCGATGGTATAGATATTTTCAGCAGGAATCGCGGGCCGCAGTCGCGCCACAGTCTCTTCGATCATGGTGCGATCGCTGATAATAGGCAGAAACTGTTTGGGTGTTTTTGTGCGGCTGAGCGGCCAGAAACGTGTTCCCACTCCACCCGCCAAAATAACGGCTCTTAGGTCCATGCTGTCCTCTCTATGTCAGTCGCAGTATAACGTTCTCGATGGTGGTTTCGACTTCCTGTTTGATGATCTCCAGGTCCTCGGGTGTTTTAGCTTCAAAGCGCAGCACCAGCGACTCCTGCGTATTCGATGCCCGCACCAAGGCCCAGCCCGCGGGATAGATCGCTCGCACGCCATCGATGTCTATTATGGGATATTTTTGCGCCAATTCTTCTTTGACCTGTTCTACGATCTTGAATTTGACCTCATCCGAGGCATACACCCGGATCTCCGGGGTATTGAAGGTCGGAGGCAGATCAGCCAGCAGCTGCGACAGCTTTAAATCGGTTCGGGAAAGGATCTCCAACACGCGTGCTGAGGAGTAGATGGCATCGTCGAACCCGAAAAAACGATCCGCGAAGAAGATGTGTCCGCTCATCTCGCCTGCCAGGAGCGCATTTTCTTCCTTGATCTTTTTTTTGATCAGGCTGTGGCCGGTCTTCCACATGATAGGCCGTCCCCCCAGTCTTTCGATCTCATCATACAGGAGCTGGGAGGCTTTGACCTCGGAGATAATGGCTGCCCCCGGGTTGTTGGGCAGGATGTCCCGAGCCAGGAGGATCATGAGTTTATCCCCCCAGATGATACTTCCCTCATCATCGATCACACCGATACGGTCGCTGTCTCCATCGTAGGCGATCCCCAGGTCGGCCTTCTCAGTTTTAACCATTTGGATGAGCTCTTCCAGCGCTTCCGGTTGAGTGGGATCGGGGTGGTGGTTGGGGAAGTTCCCGTCCATCTCGCAGTAAAGAGGTAATACCTCGCAGCCCAGCTCTTCAAATATGGGTACCGCCACCACGCCACCAGTGCCGTTGCCGGCATCGACCACGACTTTCAGGGGACGAGCCATATCGATGTCGGACACCACGTATTCATGATATTCCGGGACGATATCGTATTCGCTGGAAGTTCCGGGTTCTTCCGTGATAAAGTCATTATTTTGAATGAGTTGGAGGATATCCTGAATACGCTCACCGTACAAGGTCTCCAATCCTAGCATAATCTTGAAGCCGTTGTATTCCGGTGGATTGTGGGAGCCGGTGATCACGATCCCGGCTTCCATTTTTTTATAGTGAACAAAAAAGTACAGAACCGGGGTAGGGACCGTTCCCAGGGAGGTCACATTGCAGCCCGTGGCAAGCAGGCCTCGAGTGAGATAATCGGAAAAAGCGGGCGAACTGAGCCGGCAGTCCCGTCCCAAGGCCACTTCTTTTTTGCCGTGACGGCGGAAATAGGTTCCGATGGCTTTTCCCAGGAGTTCCACGGTTTCGGGTGTCAGGTCTTGATCCACGATCCCTCGGATGTCGTACTCCCTAAAGATTTCAGGCTTTAAACTCATTGACTGTCCCCTTTGTGTAATTTCTTTATTATCTATATTTTAATGGCAC
>JAUWSR010000260.1 GCA_030609975.1 Acidobacteriota bacterium
CCAGGTCGACTATCATTTGGTCCGCGCCGAGATGAACGGACTCGAATTTTACCTTCGGGTTCTTAAGCCCTGGTCAAGAGATCCAGTTTTCTATATACCCTCCCAAGGGGGCGCAGGCCCGGTCATGGAGGGCTTTTCCGGCTTGCGTTTTCGTAAACTCCCTTTGGCTGATGACCGCCTAAAGGACGTCCAAACAAAGTTACAGGCACTACCTGTGGTCTATAAGCAAGCAGAGGAGAATTTAACTGAAGCCGCAAGCGACCTGGCGCTCATCGCCCTGCATTATATTGAGCGTGAAGCGTCCCGATATCAAGATCTAGCCACCCGTTTGGCAGAATACCATCCCGAACTGGTTGCCGATGCAGAGGGGGCCCGGGATGCTGTGCTGAGCTACGGCAAATGGCTGGAAGCGAACAAAAGTAGGATGACAGCTCCCGCCGGCATCGGGATCGAGAACTACAACTGGTGGCTGAAAAATGTTCATCTTTTCCCCTACACCTGGGAAGATTGTCAGCGTATTGTCTAGCACGAATACAATCGTATCATCACCTTTTTGAAATTAGAGGAACACAGAAACCGCAAGCTCCCTCCGCTAGAGATTGCTGATACTGCTGAGGAATACTACCGCCGCTTGGATCAAGCGCTCAATTATGTCCTTGAGTTTCTGCGGGATGAGGAGATTATGACTATTCCTGACTGGCTGAAAGCGGAAGACTACAGCGATCCAAGTGAACCGCGAAGGCCACTTCAATCCGAGAATACGATCGACCACAGAGCCCGGGAACGCGAGATCCTGCCAGGGGAAACGCATGAGTTTATCGGACACCTTTTCGACGGAAGAAGGCAGGAACGAGACAACCGTCCCATCCGGAGCGTGGACCGTCGATTCAACATGGATTGGATCCGTTCCGAAGGCTGGGCTGCCGGGCTGGAAGAACTTTTGATGCATGTGGGTGTTCTTGACGAGCGGCCAAGACGCGGGAGGGAGATTGAATACCTGATGAACGCTTCACATATGAGCCTCTCGCTCCCCGACCTTAAAATGCACGCCAACCAGATAGACTTTACAGAAGCGCGGCGGCTGTGTGCAGAGATCATGCCTTATGAATGGTCCCACAAAGATGATTTTATGGTGTGGTATGAACAGCAGTCCAACCTGCGTTTTCCCGCCTTTCACACAGGGGTTGTCATGGGCAAGGCCCAGTTCATGAAGCTGTTCAGAGAACGAGCCATGCAGCTGGGAGATAAGTTTGTCCTGCGTGACTTTCTGGACGAATTCCTGGCAGCCGGTATGATCCCTATATCGCTAACCCGATGGGAGATGACCGGTTACGAAGACGAGATCAAGAAGTTGTGGTGACAGCTTAGACCAGGATATCCTTTTTCTTATAGATCCAAAAAGCAGCACCGATTAGCACAAGAGTAGCGCCCACAAAATACAAAACACGCCACCAGTCCAGACCGTAGTCGGGTCGCATAACACTGCTGTCCACAAACTTAAACGGGCTAATGTAGCCGAGCTTGTCAGCAGCCGGGGTGACTTTAGATAGGGCATCAAAAAAATACGCTCCCATGATAATGCCGATGGAGATATTTGCTGTGGGCCGCCCTCTTTTTATGAGAAGCGAAAGAAACAATCCAATGGCCCCGAAGGTCAGCATCAATAAGAAAGAGTAAGCCGAATGCGCTAAAAAGGAGGACAGCCGGTACTGGCTCTCTCCCTTAAACAACTCAAGGCTGATGAATCCGATTACCAAGATGACCCCATTCAACATCAGCAGATAGGTGAAATAGGCCGCCAGCTTGCTGCTGACGACTTCGATCCTGGTAACCGGTTTTGACAACAGAAACTCTGCGGATTTTTCGCGTTCCTCCTGAGCGAGGATCTTGGACGCCAACATGATCGAAAAAAAGCTACCAAGAATCTGGATAAATTGCGAATTGCGCGTGCAGTAGAAACCCAAGACATTGGTCAGGCTCTCCAGAGTTGCACCAAAGGCCGCCATCAAACTTTTCATGATGCCGGTCTCAAAGAAAGCAGCCATCTGCTTCATAATATTTTCTTGAATCATGACCGGGAAAAAGGCCATGCCCACAACGATCAGAGTGCCTATGGATAAACACCAGACAAAAAAAGATGACCGGTTCCGTTTGAGTTCCCAGCGATAAATATTGCGGCTGATCATTGAATTTGGGGCTCCTTCCCGGATTCATTTTGATCATCATAATAGTGCAAAAATATTTCCTCCAGTGTAGGTTCTTCTATGAGTAGGTCTGCTACTTTTTCATTAACCAATGCAGCTATGAGGTCTTCCATATTCCCCGCATACATAAAACTCAACTCCCTGCCTTGTGCCTGTGGGGATAGTATTCCAGGACATTCGAGTTTCATATGTTCGGCCGCTGTCATAAACTCGATCTGAATTTTACGCAGCTGTTTTTTTCGCAGAGTCTCGATATCTTCAACAGCAACGATTTTTCCCTCCTTGATGATCCCCACCCGCTTGCACATTTTTTGGACCTCGCTCAGGGTGTGGGAGGAGAAAAAAACAGTGGTGCCCTTCTGGTTCTCATGCCTCAATAAGTCAAAGAACTTTGCCTGCATGAGCGGATCCAGTCCACTGGTGGGCTCATCCAGGATCAGGAGTTTGGGGCGATGGATAAGACTCTGAAGGATAGACACTTTCTTTTTATTCCCCTGGGAGAGATCGAGGATTTTTCGATTTAGATCAAGGGCAAAGGTGTCTGCCAACTCCCTGATCCTGGCATCGCAGTCCACATCGTAGAAATCTGCAGAATATCGCAGCAGCTCAGCCACATCCATTTTTTCATAATAATTCACATCAGAGGGCATAAAGCCGATGTGTTTTTTGATCTCCTTGCTGTCTTTTACGATGTCCTTGCCGAACACATATCCCTTCCCGGAGGTAGGGAAGATCAATCCCAAAAGCGTGCGGATGGCGGTTGATTTCCCAGCCCCATTGGGCCCAATAAAACCAAAGATCTCACCTTCTTCGACCTCAAGGTTCAGGTCGACGATCCCCCTGGATTTCCCGTAATATTTGCTAAGATTGTGTGTTTCGATGACCTTCATTTTCTCGACATCTCCAGATCAATTCACATTCGAGTGCTCATGGTACTACAAAATACTGCGGAGGGAAAAGAGATATTCAATAGATCGTTGCTATAAATCCTGGTTTAATTCCGACTATTTTAGTATACTAAACAGGTGAGTAATATAATAAACCTGAGAGAATAAAAGGGGAAATTATGAAGAAAGAAGAAAAAATCGAAGTAAAATATATTAAACAAAGCACAGCAATCTCTATAGCTCTTATCTGCATTTTTGTGGGATTTATTGCAGGCAACATCTACAGCGTTTATAAATCAGGCACAGAGGCAGGCGGCCAATCGGTTAGGATTTCATCAGGCTCCTCCGGAGCAGAAAATTTCACTTTGCCCAAGCAACAAGAAATATTGTCATTGGAAAAAGCCGTATCGGCAAATCCTGATAATCAGAATGCTTGGCTGCTGCTCGGAAATCTTTACTTTGACACGGGCAAGTCTTCCGAGGCGATCAAAGCCTATAATAAATATCTGGAATTAAATCCCAACAATGCGAATGTCTGGACGGATTTAGGGGTCATGTACCGGAGAAATAAACAGCCACAGGATGCCATCCGCGCTTTTGATGAGGCCATAAAGACAGATCCTCGACATGAGCAATCCAGGTTCAATAAAGGCATAGTTTTATTATATGACTTAAAGGACAAAGATGGCGCCATAGCGGCCTGGAAAGAGCTCTACAGCCTAAATCCCAATTATAGGGGCCCAGACGGACAACCCATCAAGGCGATGATAGACAAACAATGACCGAGAAGGATTTCTAATTATCCTTGAGTTTTAGAACAATACCCGGCAGTGCACCCGTGTATTTGCCGCCGTCCAGAACGACTTTACCATTGATGAGCAAGTATTTGACTCCTTCGCTGTACTGCTGAGGATTCGAGATAGAGGTGGGGGTTTTGATGTTGTTCAAATCAAAGACAACGATATCGGCCTTGTAGCCCTCTTTGATCCAGCCGCGATCGTCCCAATTCATGATCTGTGCGGGAAGAGATGTTTGGGACCTGATCACATGGGCTACAGTTACGGCCTTTCTTTCCAGCGCATACTTCTTGATCTTGTGCACAAAAGTTGACCAGGAACGGATGTGGGTTAGACCGACCCCATAAAAGGGAACGGTCCCATCGCTGCCTGTACCCACATAGTCCTTTTTCATGATGTACTCGATATCCGGTTCACACATCTGGAGAGGGATGCATTTTGCATCCATCATCTCCAATTCAACGGCTGTCTCCCCGATCGATTTCCCTTTTATTGCGGCAACCTGCTTGAGGGATTTGCCTTCAAGATTTCTTTCGTGGCAAACCCCCACAATGATGTTTTCAGGACCCACGAGGTTATCGATGTATGCTTCGATAGCTATGTAGACCTTCTTGGCATGCTCAGGATCTTCCATTTTCCGGAGAAATAGCATCCTGTCCCGAGGATTTGTGATCCCTCGGAAGCTAGAGGTATCGATAAGGCTGCCGCCCACTGTTTCCACCAGCTGTTTCCGGGTGAGGCTGTCGAGATACAACACAGCGTATTCACTGAGAGGAGCATAGGGTGTAATTTTTTTATAGAGGTCGACCAACTGCTCATCCCGCAGATGATCGAAGATTTCAGAGACATCACGGCTGCTCAAACGGTTCTGGAATTCTGTGCCGAACCAGACTGAAGAGGGCAGTAACGTTCTGTAGGGATATCCATTGGAAAATCGGTAAGGGTATTGATCCGCGGTTATGGTTAATCCCTTAGATCTGGCCTCTTCGATGAGTGCGCAGGCATCTTTTACCAGGCCCCAGTTTTTCTTCCCCATGACCTTAAAATGGGAGATATGTGTAGGTACCCCGGTGGTTTCAGATATCAGGATGGCCTCTTTAATGGCTTCCAAGAGCTTGTCTCTTTCGTCCCGGATCTGGGTGTGATAGATCCCCTCGTAGGTTTTTACGACCTTGACCAGTTCTATGACTTCATCCGTTTTGCTGAAAGTTCCGGGCTGATAGATCAATCCTGTGGAAATGCCGTAAGCCCCCTGCTCCATGGCCTCCTTGACAAGCTCCTTCATTTTTTCCAGTTCTTCCGGCCGGGGCGCCCGGTTTTCCATTCCCATCACCAGTCGACGCACCGTTCCATGCCCGACAAGGAGAGCCGCATTCGGTCCTATTCCTTCATCTGTCCATCGATTCATTTGATTTTCGGCCTTTTCGAAAATAGGCCAGGCGCTCTGTCCACACTGCCCCACAACCAGTGATGTCACGCCTTGTTTGAGATAATTGAGGGCAGGCCTGTTTTCGGGAAAGATCATCCCTCTTTCTGCATGGGTGTGGAGGTCGATAAAGCC
>JAUWSR010000057.1 GCA_030609975.1 Acidobacteriota bacterium
TCTCTGTTTTTCTCGGCTCTGCGGAACTCCGCATGTTTACATATCCCGCGCTACCTTAACCTCAGATACACTTGAACCGAGTTATAGATCATCTCGTGCTCACAACAGTCCTCGAGCCCGACTTCATCGGGTTCCCTCCAAAAACAGTTCGGAAAGGCTAAATCCTCCGATGTCGCTCAATTCATCCCCAAATTCTATGTAACATACGCATCTATACGTCAATCACGGTTTAGGGGATGCTTCCTAAATCTTTCCTCATCCACACATCACCGATCCCCCATTGACGTTGATCACCTCGCCGACGATGTGGCGAGCCATGTCCGACACTAAGAACAGGATGGGCCCTGCGATGTCTTCAGGTGGAGGAATACGCTTTAAGGGGATGCCGGCTTCGATCTTCTCTCGGAACCCCGGCTGGGCGAAAACTTCCGTGCACATTTCCGTGTCCACCCATCCTGGTGCCACGCAATTCACCATGATATTAAGCGGAGCGAGTTCCGCACCCAAAGACTTGGTAAAATCGATCATGATCTGTTCTCCTGCTCAAGAGGACCGTTGGGACAATGGTCCCTACAAGTCGGAGATCCTCTCATATTCCATGGGGATCTTTTCCAATTCATCAAATTGATGATAGCGATAGATTTCTGTGGTTTTGGGCAGGATCTTTTCCTTAAAGATGCGGAAATATTCCTCAGACGTTGGGAGTTTTCCATTAAGCGCCGTTATCGCAGCGAGTTCCGCTGATCCCAGGTAAACCCGGGTTCCGTCGCCCATGCGGTTGTCGAAATTCCGAGTAGATGTTGAAAGGACCGTGGTTCCCGGACGAACTCTGCCTTGGTTGCCCATACACAGCGAGCAGCCTGGAATCTCGGTCCGAGCCCCGACAGCGGAATATATGGCATAATATCCTTCCCGTTTGAGCTGTGCCCGATCCATTTTTGTCGGGGGTGTCAGCCAGATACGAGTTCCAAGGTAGCCGGCACCATCAAATATCTTTCCCGCTGCTCGGAAATGACCGATGTTGGTCATGCAAGAGCCAATGAAGACTTCATCGATCCTCTCGCCCGCAACTTCGGAAAGCAGTTTGACGTCATCCGGATCATTGGGACATGCTAGAATCGGCTCCTGAATATCCCCCAAATCGATGTCAAGCACGGCTGCAAAGTCCGCATGCTCATCCCGACTGAGGAGGACTGGATTCAACAGCCACTTCCGGCAGGTTTCGATCCGTTTTCTCAGGGTATCGGCATCCTGGTAGCCTTCCTCGATCATCTTTTCCATTAGGGCGATATTGCTTCTGAGAAAAGCGGCCACGCTATCTTCACTTAGGGCATAGGTCCCCCCAGCTGCTGATCGCTCAGCCGTCGCATCGGTCAGCTCATAGGCCTGTTCCGCTGTGATCTGAGGCAACCCTTCCATCTCAAGCAGTCTGCCGTTGAACGCGTTTTTCTTGCCTTCTTTAGCTACGGTCAGAAGCCCTTCCTTTATGGCAAAATAGGGAATCGCATTCACGGCATCACGTAAGGTGATCCCGGGGTTGAGTTGGCCGGAAAATTTAACCAGAACGGATTCGGGCATATCCAGAGGCATAAAGCCCAAGGCTCCAGCAAAGGCCACCAATCCCGATCCTGCAGGAAAACTGACTCCTAAGGGAAAACGAGTGTGGGAATCTCCTCCCGTACCCATGGTATCAGGCACCAAGAGCCGATTTAACCACGAGTGTATGACACCGTCTCCCGGCCGCAGGGAAACTCCCTTGCGCTCGGTGACGAATTTCGCAAGGGAAGTATGCATGGACACATCCGTAGGTTTGGGGTAGGCGGCGGTATGACAGAAAGACTGCATAAAGAGCTCGGATTGGAACTCTAAGCAGGCAAGTTCTGTGAGCTCATCTGCTGTCATGGGCCCGGTTGTATCTTGTGATCCCACCGTAGACATCTTGGGTTCACAGGCCGAGCCGGGAAGAACACCTGCGTTCCCGCAGGCTTTACCCACGATTTTTTGACCTAAAGAGTAGCCTTGTCCCTCCCGGGGTTCGGGATTGACAATAGGAGTAAAAAAATCGGCCTCCGGTTTTCCCAACACTCTCCTGGCTTTATTGGTAAGAGTGCGTCCGATGATCAAACTCAACCGTCCGCCGGCCCTGAATTCATCGTTCAAGCTAGAAGGCCGGAGTTCAAATTTCGATAAAAGCACACCTTTCTCATCAGAAATTTTCCCTTCGCGGATATCGAGTGTGATGAGCTTTCCAGTTTCCAAGCGGCTGACATCACATTTAATGGGAAGTCCCCCGGAGTCCTCTACCGTGTTAAAGAAAATAGGCGCGATGAGACCTCCCAAGACCACTCCTCCCCTTCTTTTGTTAGGAACAAAGGGGATATTATCTCCAATATGCCACAACAGAGAATTGGTTGCAGACTTCCGCGAAGAGCCCGTTCCTACAACATCGCCCACAAAAACGACCTTACGACCAAGTTCCTGCTGACCCTGTATTGCTTCGATGCCTCCCGGAAAGCGCGTTTCTCCCATGGAGAGAGCATGCAGAGGAATATCCGGCCGGCTCCAAGCGTGCTTGGCCGGTGAAAAGTCATCTGTATTGGTCTCTCCCTCTACTTTATAGACCATCAGTTCCATCTGTTCGGGCAATGGAGAACGTGATAAGAACCACTCGCCTTGGGCCCAGGAATTCAAAACCTGTTCGGCAGATCCGTAACTCTTCGCTAATTCAACGATTTTACCAAAAGCAGCATAGACCAGGATGATGTTTTTCAAGGCCTCAACAGCCGGCTCTGCCAATTTCCCATCCTCAAGGAAAGCGATGAGAGGGTCGACATTGTATCCTCCTAACATGGTCCCCAAGAGAAAAACCGCATCCTCGGAGGAGATCACGGAAGTTCCGATCTCACTACGAGCAACTTTGGCTAACCAATCCGCTTTGATCCGGGCGGCTGGATCCACGCCCGGCGCTATTCTTGTTCTAAGCAGATTTCCATAAAATTCCCCTTGCGCGGAAGGCAGATCTTCCTCTAATAGTCGACAGACCGCCTGTGTCTGTTCTGCAGTCAGCGGCAGGGGCGGAATCCCCAGAACGCTTCTCTCTTCAACATGACTAAAATAGGCATCCAGCATGGTTTTGACTCCAATATTTTTGATAAGATCAGATTAAAAAGAAGATGATATAACAGACTCTCCAAAAGTTCAAATAAGATAACTTATTTATGTTGATTTTGCCCCCAAAAAGTTATACTATTCTCTCTTTTATTTTACGGTTCCAATTATTTTAGGGAAAACTAATCATGGGTAATGCTGTGATCGAAAGAGCTATGGTGAATCTGTTGTCCCAACAGACCGTCTTCATATTCGGAACAGGTTAGTTTAATAATATTCGCTACCTATAAAGGAGGTAATCATGAGAAAAAAAATCGCACTTATCGGCGGAGGTCAGATCGGCCAGATCCTGGCTATGCTGGCCGCTCAAAAAGAGATGGGAGATATCGTGGTCTTGGACATCCCCGACTATGTGAATCCCGTTAAGGGAAAAGCCCTCGATCTGATGGAAATGGCCCCTCACGGCAACTATGATGCCGAGATCACAGGCACTTCGGACTACAAAGATATCGCAGGCGCTGACATCTGTATCATCACAGCCGGGAAACCCCGCCAGGCCGGCATGACCCGAGAGGACCTGCTCACCACCTATATCAAGATCATTTCGGATGTGGCTAAGGGCATCAAGGAAAATGCGCCCGATGCGTTCTGTATCGTGTTGACCAATCCTCTCGATGCCATGGTCTACACATTCCACCAGATCACCGGATTCCCCAAAAACCAGGTTATCGGCATGGCTGGTACTTTAGATACAGCCCGCTATCGTTCCTTCCTGGCTATGGAGTTGAATGTGTCGGTGGCGGATATCGCCGGAACCGTATTGGGTGGACATGGCCCGACCATGGTTCCACTGCCTCGCCTGACCACAGTTGGCGGCGTTCCTTTGACCGATATCGCCGACCAGGATCTTATCGATCGTGTGGTGGACAGAACCCGCAAAGCCGGGACCGAGATCGTGCAGCTCTTCGGGAAAGGCTCCGCTTTCTTCAGCCCTGCCTGGAGCGCCATTGTCATCGCTGAATCCTACCTTAAGGACAAACGGCGCGTTCTTCCCGGAGCCGCACTCTGTGAAGGTGAATACGGCATCAATGGCCTGTTCCTCGGTGTCCCCTGCCTGATCTCAGCCAAGGGCGTGGAAAAGATCTTACAGATCACACTTGCCGAAGATGAAAAGGCCCGGCTGGCCGCCACTTTAGAAGCAGTCCAAAAGACTGTTGACGAGTGCAAGACCTATTTCTAATCCTCCTGCGGATTTGAACTCGGGTAGAAACCATTGTCTCAATGGTCTGCCTTAATGAGGAGAAATAATGGCCGAACATCACATTACCACTCCGGTTTCGGACTCGGTTATCGAAAAGCTTCGTACCGGCGACTCAGTCTTTATCACGGGTTTTTTGTACACGGGTAGAGATTCTGCTCACAAAAAACTGATCGATTTAGTTGAAGCCGGCAAAGACCTCCCTATCGAGCTGCAGGGTCAACTGATCTACTACGTAGGCCCTACCCCTGCCAGGCCCGGAAAGGTCATCGGCTCTGCCGGACCTACCACCAGCTATCGGATGGACTCCTTCGCCCCCACTCTGCACAAACTTGGACTTAAAGGCACTATTGGCAAAGGCAAACGCAGCGATGAAGTTAAAGAGTCTCTGAAAAAATACAAGGGTGTCTATCTGGCTGCGGTGGGAGGTGCAGGTGCACTCATATCACAGAGTATCGTCGAAGCTGAGGTGATCGCCTATCCCGAGCTGGGACCGGAAGCGATTCGGAGAGTTAAAGTTGAGAATTTTCCCTGCCTTGTGGTCAACGATATGTACGGTGGAGACCTCTACGCAGAGGGAAAACAAAAGTACCAAATAAAAGACTGATCGGACAAGGAGCCGGGGATCTTCCCTGGCTCCTTGTTTCACTGTCCGATTCTATAAAACCAATATTTATTTAAAGGATTTTTAACTATGAAAATTCATGAATACCAAGCCAAACAGATCCTCAGTCAATTCGGTGTTCGTATTCCCCGGGGAGAGATCGCAGATAACCCGGCTCGAGCCCGAGAGATAGCAGAGGAGATCGGCCCTCGGGTTGTTGTAAAAGCACAGATCCACGCCGGCGGACGCGGCAAGGGTGGCGGTGTGAAACTGGCCAACACTCCAGGCGAAGCCGAAAATTTGGCGGACCAGATCATCGGCATGAATCTCGTGACCCACCAAACCGGCCCCGAGGGTAAACGGGTCAAACGCGTGCTCATCGAGGACGCGCTTGACATCGGGAGAGAGCTCTATATTGGAATCGTGATCGATCGTGCTCAGGAATCCCCGGTTGTGATGGCTTCCTCTGAAGGCGGTATGGAGATCGAGAAAGTCGCTGCCGAAACCCCGGAATTGATCTTTAAGGAGCACATCGATCCGGCCACTGGTTTTCAAGGATTCCAAGCCAGAAAACTGGCCTTTAAGCTGGGACTATCGGGTGACACTTTCAAGCAGGCTGTGAAGTTCTTGAGTGCACTCTACAAGGCCTTTCAATCTTCCGATGCCTCCCTGGCTGAGATCAACCCCCTTTTAATTACCAAACAGGGAGATGTATTGGCCTTGGATGCTAAGATGAATTTCGATGACAATGCCCTGAGGCGCCACCCGGATATCGCAGAGATGAGAGACCTGGATGAAGAGGATCCCCTCGAAGTGGAAGCCTCTCGCCACGACCTCAATTACATCAAATTGGATGGAAACGTGGGCTGCATGGTCAATGGTGCAGGCCTGGCCATGGCCACCATGGATATTATCATGTATTCCGGCGGTATGCCGGCAAATTTCTTGGATGTGGGTGGTGGAGTTTCCGAAGAAGCCGTTAAAAACGCCTTTCAGATCCTGGTTTCGGATAAAGATGTCAAGGCGGCTTTGGTCAATATCTTCGGTGGGATCGTCCGCTGCGACCTGGTGGCCAACGGCATCGTAAAGGCTGCCAAGGAGCTTGATCTCACTATTCCCATGGTGATAAGACTCGAGGGCACCAATGTCGAACTCGGTAAAAAGATCCTGCAAGACTCGGGATTATCATTCTTCTCAGCTTCCAGCATGAAAGAGGCGGCGGAAAAAGTCGTCCCCCTGGCTAATCAGTAAAGGAGTCCAACATGAGCATTCTCATAGATGAAAATACACGCTTGGTCGTTCAAGGCATCACCGGCGGGGAAGGCACATTTCACACAGAAAAGATGCAGGAATACGGCACCAAGGTCGTAGCCGGTGTCACTCCCGGAAAGGGAGGTCAGACTCACCTCGCTGTCCCGGTTTTCAACAGCGTGGAAGAGGCTGTGGCCCAGGAAGGTGCCAACGCCGCCGCAATTTTCGTGCCACCCTTTTTCGCGGCTGATGCTGTCATGGAAGCCGCTGACGCGGGAGTGAAGGTCGTGGTGTGTATCACGGAAGGACTCCCCACCTTCGATATGATCAAGGTCAAACAATATCTTCAAGGCAGAGACTGAAGCCTGATCGGACCCAACACTCCCGGGATCATATCTCCGGGCAAGTGCAAGATCGGCATCATGCCCGGCCACATTCACACCCAGGGAACCATCGGCATCATATCCCGCTCTGGAACGCTGACCTACGAAGCGGTGCAACAGGTCTCCTTGCAGGGATATGGACAGTCGTCCGCTATCGGGATCGGCGGCGATCCCATTGTGGGACTCAAATATATCGAACTCCTCGAACTCTTCAAGCAGGATGATGAAACCGAAGCCGTGGTGTTGATCGGAGAGATCGGTGGAACAGCTGAGGAAGAGGCGGCCGCGTATATCCAGAAGGAATTTCCGAAACCTGTGGTCAGCTTCATCGCCGGTCAGACCGCTCCCCCTGGGAGACGCATGGGCCACGCGGGAGCTATCATCGCAGGAGGCAAAGGGACTGCAAAAGAAAAAATGGCCGCCCTGGAAGCCGCCGGCGTGTTTGTGGCCAAGTCTCCAGCCGAAATGGGAACCAAAATTAAAGAGGCTCTTTCTGCTTAAGGTTGATCTTCACACCCACACCTCCGAAGATCCCATGGATGTCGTCGGCTACAGCGCTTTCCAGCTCATAGACAAGGCCTGCAAATTGGGCTATGACGCCATCGCGCTTACCAACCATGATACTGTGACCGATGCTCCGGATATCCTTGCCTACGCCAAAAATAAAGGCTTGCTGTTGCTCCCAGGGATGGAGGCGACTCTCTCTCAAAAGCATGTCGTCATTATCAATCCCGCCATAAAACAGAATCCTAAAGGAAGCTCCCTTGAGAAGCTTCCGGAAATGATCACGTCCGAAAGCCTGGTTTTAGCCCCTCACCCCTTCTTCCCCCAATCCAGATCATTGAAGTCGCATTTTTTTACCAACCCGTCAATATTTGATGCCATCGAATACTCTCACTTCTACACGAGCTGGTTCAACTGGAATAAAAAAGCAGTACAGCAAGCAAATACTCTGAACCTGCCTTTGGTGGGAACCTCGGATTGTCACCTGCTATGGGAATTTGGCACCAGCTACTCAATGGTGGATGCGGACAAAGATATCCTTTCGATCGTGGAGGCCGTGAAACAAGGCAAAATTGAACTGGTAACCACTCCCCTTTCCACTTTTCAGGTAGGGAAGGTTTTATTGAAGCTCATCCAGATCAAGGCCGGCCATTTGTTTTCGCAGCAAAATTAATCCTATCTCCCCCAGTTCCGGTAAGGTAAAACGGGCAGCGTCTGAGCATAGCGGACTCGATAGAATGGAAAAACCGCTCCCGCCTCAGGCACCAATTTATACATCCAGTACCGAATGAGCCCGTATTGGGACTGAGGTTCCAACAAACACGGGATGAGAGTAGCGGCAGGCTGTGCACATGAGACATACACATCCCCAACCTTGGCCATGGTCTTTAAGGAGTTTTTCTCAACCTCGAGAATTGCAGGCGGCAGATAATCATACTGCGCCGGCACCACTTCTGACACCTGATAGGCTTCAACTTCGACCTGCGTATCCTTGAAGAAATACTGCAGTTCGATCCCATGTCGAAGTAAGGTTTCGATTACCTCATGGTGGGAGGCCGGAACAATATAGCCCAATGGTCGGGTTACGCTTAATGTGGGTTCAACGCCTGGGAACCAGTCTTCAATCACCTCCTCCTCAAGCTGATACTCTGAGGGATAAGGCACAGGCTGGATATCAGCCGCTGTAAGCACTTCGCCCGCTTTTTTGTCCTGACGCAAGATACCCCGGACCGGTGAAGAGCTTCCCACGAAGCGTTTAATTGTAAGCGTAGGCTGTTCGGGAATCCGCGCATACTTCATTTTCAAATGCACCAGATCGGTCTCAGAATAATGTCGGGCTTTTGTCAGCAGTTCCTGGCGAAATCCCCTCACCAGCTGGTTGATCTCCGAACCCCGCACAGCCACGGCTTCCGCTAAAAATCGGAGGCCGTAGAACTGGTAAGTGGTCCGTTCCTTGAGCGTAGGCAGATCGTGCCGTGAGGATCCCTCCTGGATGAAGGATAAAGTTTCGTAGATACCAGGCCCATTGCGTCCATCATTAAGATCGGTTGTGCTGAACCGCCGCATCATCCTTCTTTCAGATAGGTCGGAGTTGCGATACTGCACGCCTGCCGAGGAATCTATCCCCATTCTTTGGGAAATCAGGTATTCATGAAAGGTAATATTTTTTTGAGAGAGTTTCGCGGCTATCTCCTTGAGTAAAACATTGCGGGAATACGCCTGAAGCTGGGGATGGATATTTGCATTGGAGACACATCCCGTGTTTACTTGGTAATAGCCGTAGCCTTTTTCATGCACATCCACAGTTACCTCAGGCATCCACACCCGAAAAATCCGAGTGATGGTTTCGACCTCAGGGGATTCCAGCTTCACATGATCACGGTTGAGATCCAAGTCCTGTTCATTGCGTCTCTGGTCCAATTCGTTGCCATAAGGATTTATGGTGGGAAGGATCAGAAAGTTGACCTGTTCGAGGAGCGGCTTAAGTTCGCCCACGGCTAGATCGCGAATGAGCCATAAGGCGGCCTCTTTTGCAGATTGTTCGTTTCCGTGTTTAGCAGCGATCAGATAGAAAGTTGGCTTATTCCTATTGAGCTTTTCGGGAGATTCCACGCCTTCTGAAGTGAGGATGCAGAGGAAGAGGTCTTGGGCGCTGTAATTCCTCGAAGGCAGAGTATGTCCAACGATCTTAACACGAAGCTCCGGGGAAAGAGCATCCAGGCGGCTTAAAAAACGTACGATCGCTTCGTGTTGGGTATATTCGGCATAATTTAGCGCCTCGGCCGGGGTTTTAACCACGACATCCCCAGATAGCACGGAAGTCAACCAACCAGCCAGCATAAGACCAGCGATTCCCAGTTTAGCAGGTTTTACCCCACTCATTGGCCGACCTCGCTGCTTTCTTGGTTTTCTTTTTCCTCTTTAGGAGCTTCAAACTCCAGCTTGAGCTCTTTTTCCTGGGCATTCCTAAGCAATTTTATTCTGACTTGATCCCCCCACCCAAACTTGGAAAGGTAGATACGTAACACATTGATATCGGCAAAATTACGATCATCCACGGTGAGGATCACATCGCCTTTCTCAAATCCGGCATCCAGCGCTACACCATCGATGGGCTTCTGTTCAAGAACAAGATTTTCCAGATGATCAAATTTTTTAAATTTGAGCCCGATCGAGGGGTAGGCCGGTTTGTCTTCCTCTGGAAGTCCCCAAACAAAGTCCGCTAGACCACGGGAGACCGTGACAGCAGTCTCCCCTTTAGGAATGACCACACAGATAACGGTTCGATAGGACCAATTTTTCTTCTCATACAGTCTGCGGTTGATCCCCAAATTGTACCAAAAGTGGCCGGCACCCGCCAGAACTACCATTCTTCGCTCGTTCCACTCCAGAGCTCGGACCACATTGTAGGCCATGATCTCATCCCAAGCAGACTGGGCACGATACAGGCTCTCAAAGACCTTGTCCAACCCAGCTCCCTTCATCTGATGAGGCATGTCCATATCTGCAAATACAGCCCGTATCAGTTGACGATGCCCCTCATGAGACAGATCCGGTTCCGGAATCAAGATCTTTTCTTTCTCGTTGAGAGCATCCCAGCCCCGCATTCGGATCTTAGAGATGAGTGTTCGGGGGGCATTCAGACCGTATAAAGGAATATTCAGATCTCGAGAAGCATTGAATATATCTGCATAATAATCGTAATTGAAGTTCCAGGCGATATACCATTCCGCTTCTCGGACAAATTCCTCCTCCGATAGAAGGCCTAGGCTCCATTGATTCAGATACGACTGCCGTTCCTCAGTGAACATCTCCAGGCCAATGCTCAAATCCTGCCCCTGTGCAAAGAGCGCACGAATGATCCGAGCCTGTATTTGATGCATCGGCAGGCTGTTGTGGCTCTCTCCCACGTAAACAACTCGCACAGATGACATCTCTTGAAGCATCTGCTCGAAGGAAAGGGCGGATCCACTTTCAGCGGAATAAATTTTGTCAGCAGAGATCGACATGGTTTTATCCGCCAGTTCGGGATGCCCGAGTTTGAGTTGGAGTAGTTTTTCTCCTTCCTCCTCGGCTCGACCGAATCCCAGGCACAATCCCACCATACAGGTGTACAAAAATATATTTTTTATCATAAGGGCCTCCAAGGACTGCTATGATAGCGATTGTCTTGATAGCCTGTCAACTTAGGTATAATGGTTTACTTTCTGAGACTGGCTCTTTATACTAGCGAAAATCATGAACTCAGATACCCCTGAAGCCAAGCACACCATCAGGACCTTCGCCGCCGCCACTTTTCTCAATGACCTTGGGTCCAACATGATCCATCCCGTCTGGCCGATATTTGTCACTGAGGTCCTCCGAGCCAACATGGCGGCCCTGGGACTCCTGGATGGCATGGGAGAGGCCCTGGTCTCCATTGCTAAGGCCTTTTCCGGCTATTTCTCTGATCGCGTACACAGACGCAAGATCTTTATCTGGATGGGGTATCTGCTTTCAGCCACAGCCAGATTTGGTTACTCTCTGTCCCATATTTGGACACATCTCATTCCCTTCCGTATCTTGGATCGTATCGCCAAAGAGCGAAGCGCGCCCAGAGATGCAATGATCGCCGATGTATCCACCTATAAAAACCGGGGCAGTCACTTTGGTTTTATCCGGGCTATGGATCACCTGGGAGGAATCTGCGGCATTCTTCTATGCCTATTTCTGCTCAAGTTTCTCGGATATCGCGTGATCTTTGCACTTGCTTCTATTCCGACTTTTCTCAGCGCTGTTCTGATCCTGCTTTTTATCAAAGAGAAGCGAGTGGGGCTAGGCTCAAATATCCCAAAGCTGCATTTTAAGGATGTCGGGCAGAATTACCGCTTTTTTCTGGGACTGAGCTCGGTTTTCGCCTTAGGAGCCTTCAGCTATTCCTTTCTCCTGCTCTATGCCAAAAACCTAGGGTTCAAGGTGACCCACGTTATTTTGCTCTATATGATTTTTACAGCTGCCGCATCCTTGAGCTCATTTGTAATGGGCAAACTGGCTGATCGAGTGGGCAGAAAGCCCATCCTCTACCTTTGTTATTCTCTATGGTTGCTGGTCTGTTTGCTGCTTGTCTTGACACCGAGCCGACTCGTGATCCTTCTGTGTTTTGTCCTATATGGAGCCCATAAGGGCATCCTCATTCCTATCCAAAGAACTGTTGTCTCGGAGTGCTCGCTTGAAGACTTTCGGGCAAGTTGTCTGGGAGGATTCTATATGGTGACGGGATTGTGTGCCCTGCCGGCTTCATTTCTGGCAGGTTTGCTCTGGGAAGCCTTCGGCATGCTCACCCCGTTTTACGTTTCGATGGGCTTTACGGGAGTGGCGCTGCTTTTTCTGGGCTTTATCAAAATACGCTAGCTGTATCCAGTCTATTTATCGCCTTCCTCACTCTGCCGGATACGCCCTTCCTTGACCGATTCATCGATGATCTTCTGATGCAGATGAGCAGGAACCTCTTCTAAATGAGAAAATTTCATAAGAAAGGACCCGCGGCCTCCTGTGATAGAGGTTAAGGTCGGCTCATAGTCGAGCATTTCCGCTAGCGGGACCTGGGCTTTTATGATGCGCATGGTGCCTTTTTGCTCCATGCCTTGGACTTTGCCACGCCGCCCATTCAAAGAACCCATAATATCCCCCATATAGTTTTCCGGTGTGTAGGTCTCGACATTCATGATAGGCTCGAGAATGGTCGGCCTGGCATCCTTAATGCCTTTCTTAAAAGCCATGGTTGCAGCCACTTTGAAGGCGATATCCGAGGAATCAACATCATGGTAGGTCCCATCATAGAGGTTTGCCTTGAAGTCAACCGTGGGATAACCGGCTAGGATTCCTTTTTTCCGGGCTTCCTGCAGGCCTTTTTCTACTGAAGGGATGTAATTCTTGGGAATGGCTCCACCGAATACCGTGTTCTCGAAGATGAAATCCCCACCACGCGGCAGAGATTCAAACTTGATGCGAACGTCTCCATATTGGCCCCGGCCTCCGGTCTGTTTCTTATATTTCGCTTGAACATCAGAGCGTCCCTTGATGGTTTCCTTATAGGATATTTTAGGGGGCTTTAGTTCGACATCCACATTATACCGCTTTTGCAAACGCTTCGTGATGATCTCCACATGGAGCTGTCCATTACCGGAAATAATCAGCTCAGCCGTTTCACTGTCCCGTTCGATCCGAGCCGTGGGATCTTCCTCCATGATCCGGTGTACAGCTTGAGATATTCGATCTTCGTCTGCACGGGTTTTGGGCTCGATAGCGAAAGAGATCGATGGCAGTGGGAATTTGATCTCAGGAAACTGCACGGATCCACCCTTGATGCAGAGCGTGTCCCCTGTCCCTGTATTTTTCAACTTGGCCGTAGCCACCAAATCTCCGGCTTTAGCCTGTCCGGCAGGGATCTGCTCCTTACCTTGAAGAAAGAACAGGCCTCCCAGTTTTTCCGAGCTCTGCGTATTTGTGTTCGTAACAGTTGCATCAGGATTCACTCTCCCGGAAAAGACTCTAAAGATGCTGATACGTCCGGTGTAGGGATCGGATATGGTCTTAAAGACCATGGCAGAAAAAGGACCATCGACCGTCAATTTGACGGCACCTGCGGTGGTCGCTATCTCTTGGCGCTGGACGGGATTGGGAAGGAAATTGATGATACCATCCAGAATGGGCTGCATGCCGATATTTACCATAGCCGCGGCACAGAAGATTGGGAATATCTGACGATCCAAGACGCTCTTTTTGAAGCCCATGATCAGTTCCTCACTGGAAAGTTCTCCATTCTCAAAGTACTTCTCCATAAGCGCTTCATCGTTCTCCGCGACCATTTCCGTAAGTTCTTCGATCTTTTTCTTCGCAAGCTCTTTAAGATCATCCGGTATATCGGTTTCTTTAAACTTGCCGCTTTCATTTGTCTCGAAAATGAAGGCTTTTTTCTGGATAAGGTCCACAACACCTTGGAAGGAGTTTTCTTTTCCAATCGGAATCTGCACAGGGATCGCATTGCGTCCGAAGAATTCTTGCACGGCTTCCACAGTCCGGTCAAAGTCAGAATTCTCTCGATCAAGTTTATTGATGACAAACATGCAGGGGAGGTTCAGTTCCGAGAGCATCTCCCATACCTTCTCGGTCCCCACTTCCACTCCCCCAACGGCACCCACGACCAAAAGTCCGGCATCCACTGCCCGCATGCTTGCCCGTGTGTCCCACAGAAAATTCGTGTAGCCCGGGCAATCCACGATATTGAGCTTGTGGTTGTTCCATTCGAGATGGCACAATGCAGAATTTATTGAAATCTGTCTATCGATTTCATCTTGATCATAGTCGGTGACCGTATTTCCTTTATCTACCGCGGTGAACCTATTCGTCGCTCCTGAATCAAAAAGAAACGCAGATGCCAGCGAGGTTTTTCCACAGGAGCCATGGCCGACAATGGCCACATTCCTGATTTGTTCTACGGCATAATCTTTCATCCTATAGCCTCCTGAGATGTTATGGATTTGCTCTCTGCGCTCGGTCCAGAAAGACAACTCTATAAAAAAAATACAAACGTTATAATACACTAATTCTGCGTTTCTTCTCAAGCCCTAAAATGATCTAACCTCTCCCCTTTCATCTTCCCTCAAGTCTCCCTTACCTCCCGATCTATGGACCACTATTGAAACGCTCCTCTGTATCTCTCTAACAATTGCCCGCCGGCCAAGATTACTTGGCGGATATATCTTTTCTCTAATCGAGAATAGATATAACTCCTCCATTCTTGTCACGCATACAATTGTTAGAGGGATCTATATAAGCGTATCGAGATAGATCTGTAGATCGGGAGGTAAGGGAGACTCAAAGGTCATCCTGTCTTGGCTTCGGGGGTGATTGAAACTCAATCGTGTCGCATGCAGGAAAA
>JAUWSR010000287.1 GCA_030609975.1 Acidobacteriota bacterium
GTCCACCATTCTCTCAAAATCCTCAGGATCCCCGCTCATGGAATAGAGTTCAAAATATTGGGCGATGGCATTGCGGGTGTCTGGGATCCGGTCATAGCCCTCCTCGCCCTTATCGTTCAGTGCCCGACTCATCTGCCGCACCACACGGGCAATGGAGAGAGTGATACCCACCTCGGGACTGTCGTTCATCTGTTTTTCGATGCGATCGATGCCCTGCATTACGTCCGGATCCTTAATATCTCCCTCAAAAACCAATGCGATGCTCTGGGCCCCACCCAATTTTTGATTGATCAGGTTGGAGGTTTGAACGATGGGATGACTTTCGGAATAATATCCGTTGGGATCGGTATCGATGATGACAGAGGAGATCCCTATAGAAAGAAGCAGGGCCGAGCACACAGCCAGTATTATGATCGTCCGAGGCCGCTTGGTCACTTGGGGCCCCAAAAAAACCAGCATCCGATCTAAGATAGGAGTTTTCGCGCCCTTTTTTCCCAGGACCGGTTTGGCCTTGGGCAGGAGCGAGATCACAGCCGGGATGAAAAGCAGGCTGGCGGCCAGAGCATACATGATACCCAGGGCAGCCAAAACACTGAGTTCACGTGCGGGCACAAAAATGTGTCCTAACAGACAGAGCATCCCAGCCATAGTGGTCAATCCGGTAAGGACCACGGGCCGGCTTAAGCTGGTAAATATCTTGCGGCCCAGGTCTTCCTTAGTGAGGGTGTTCCCCACAATGTTGTACTCCTGGTACTTGGCGACCAGATGGATGCCGTAATCGTTGGCAATGGCGATCAGCATCACCGGCAGCAAGACTGTGATCATTTGGATCTTCCAACCCAGCAGAGGGATAAGCCCCATGGCGAATATGATGGACATGATCACCACCAGAAAAGGAAGAACCACGCCGCGGAACTGCTTGAAACACAAAAAGAGAAAAGCCAACATGATCAGGATCCCAAAAGGAAGCAGCCGCTGCAGGTCTCTCCGGATACTGACTACGATCTCGACCCGCGTGGGCGGAAGGCCTCCCACAAAGATCTCTTCAGGTCCGGGATTGGCTGCCACCAATTGATTGATCTCCCTCACAATGAAATCGTCGCTGACCTCGGTTTTGAGCATGGCGATGACTGCGGTAAGTGTGAAATCCTCAGAAACCACGCTGCCATAGACCAAGTCATTATCCCTGATATCCTGACGGAGACTTTGAGATTCCTCTTCTGAGCGTGGGATCCTCTTGACCGCCGGCTCCACGATCATGGCACCGTCTTCCGACTTGATGTTTTTCAGCTCAAAGAGAGAGAGAACCTTGTCCACGCCTTTGATACGTTTCATCTGACGGGATAGGGCTTTGGTCCGCGCCAGAGTTTCTGGATTCAGGACGTCCTGGGACTGAATGATCACCAGCATGAGCTCGGTGCCGCCGAAGAGTTCATCTATCCTGTCGGTGTTGATGCGCGACTCGAGGTGCGCGGGTAAGGCAGACTTAACATCGGGATCGATCTCCAGGCGAGGAAGCTGCCATGCAAAAAAGACCGATAAGGCTAAAAATCCGAAGATGATGATCCAACGGAAGCGGATAATATGGTCTGCGAGCCTACCCATCGGCTTCACCTGAATCCGCTTCATTTTGAGCTGCAATCCCATGCACGCCATCTAAAAACAGGGTGCTCAAAGTTTCGACCAGCTTCTCGTAATAGGCATCATCGAACGTCAGCTGGAAAACCCGCTGCATAACAGGCCGCAGCCTGAAGTTCATGACGACCATGGAGATCAAACTGGGACCGATGATCCCCATCTTCCAGCCATCTTTGACCGGATCCAGATTGAACCTGCCCATAAGCCAACCCAGCTGCGAAATGATCTCGGTCACCTTCTTCGCCTTGAGCTGTGCTATCTCGGGCACATCCAAAGGCAGCTCGTTGTAACCCACAAGGGCAAGATTTGTCTCTCCCCGCACAAACTCAACGATACGACGTATGATCAGACGGATACAATCATCCGATGATATGTCCAAATCCTTGATGTCAGCAAAAATAAGGGAATAGCGGTCGAAAAAATCCTCCAGGATAGCCTTCAGTATCCCGACTTTGCTTTCAAAATAATATGAGATCATGGCGATGTTAACCTCCGCCTGTTTGCCGATCTCACGAACACCAACCGCTGCATAACCTCTTTGAGCAAAAAGGGCAACAGCCGCCTCCAGGATCCTTTCTCTTGGTTCTTTCGGTTTGTTTATTGTCATGGGCAATCCTTAGAATGAAAGTCTCAGCTCGCCAAAAAAGCCGCTGAGGTTTTTTTCGACCAGGTGGAACAGGGTATCATCGGGGCCCCTGTACAGCTCCCCTCCCAGAATCAAGGAAAAGGCATCTGTAATGCTATAGTCCAGCTTGGGCCGCAGCATGTACTCCTGGGAGGTGAGGTTGACCAATCCCATCAATTCGAGTGAGAGAGTCTCATGAAAAAGGCTGGCCGCCAGTCTCGAGGACACAGAATGGCTCCACTGAAACTGCTGGGACGCTAGGATGGTGTTCTTAAACGCCAGGTTATAGATGGGAAGAAGAGCAGGATGGGAAGGGACCTCCAGCTCTTCAAAATCTATTACATAGCGCCCCAGGTACTGCAAAATGAAGCTCACACCCCCTAAAAATTCACGGTCGATCCCTACGACATAATACACATCCGGATTGATCACATGGAGATTGGTTTTGTAATCTTCCTGGGACCGTCGGTATGCCACCTCTCCCCTAAGCCCGCAGCTTCCCACAGTGGTGGAAAAATCCCCGCCGAAAACATGCATGCGGTAGGTCTTGAGAAAAACCTTCACCAGAGTATCCTGAGGCTCCAGAGGCGGAATCTCATGTACAACAGCCGAAAGACCCGACCAGGGATTATAACCGTTAAAATAGGACAAAGATCCATCCAATTTGGCCAATTCCAGACTCAACTTCAAGGCAACACCACTGTTCTCCAGACGGGCGGAAGGAAAGTTTTGGCCGGCATAGATAATTCCCGGTGGAAAATCGATGAATTCTGTAGGCATCCGGGATGGTTTAAAAATAGGAATCCAGATGAGCTCCAGTTTCACGGGATACACATTATAGGTGGTTCGTAGGAGAAAATTGGCCAAGCGGCGGTCATCCTCATCCGGTGACCGCACCAGCATATCCTTAGGCGTGATGTTGTCGGTAGGATTGAGTCCATCCGCACGCCCCCAGACGACAATCTGGTGGCCCACCCTGAAATCAAATCGTCCTGCATAGGTATCGATATAAGCCTCTCTGAGATTGAACTCCGAAATTCTATGATCGAATTCCTGGCCTTCCCTCATCCGCACCTCAGCAAATGCGCTCCCATATCCCCTCGGGCCCGCTTTCAGCTTAAGCGCGAATTCTCCGTAGGCGCTCTTTATCTCTCCTGATTCAGGATCGGAGGCCTGGCCCATATATAGAACACTGCGCACATACCCCCAAAGATCAAAAGCTAACTTGGACTCTTCAGCATCCTGGGTTGCGTCCTCAAAAAGTCCCTGGCCGGCAGAATGGGGCACCCACAATAAAAACAAGATACATGCGATAACTCTGGTTTTCATACCAAGGCTCCTGACTGAACCGACTTAAACAAACGTTTGTTCATCAAACATCAATATAAAAATTAAACAAACGTTTGTCAAGCATAACAGGAAAAGATTCACCCCGTCGAAAGATAAAATATGTCGATTACAAATAGAAAGATTTCGGTCCAGACTGAATCAAAATGCTGCTTTCTGGAATGGGGGTAAAATTCCAATAATTTATTTACTGGAGCGAAACTATCCCCATATTCTGGTACCGTCACGACGGAATGATTCCGAATATAGGAGGTGAGTTGACAGGTGAGAGGGTGGGGCTTATAATCGACACACCACGCTGTAAAGGGAGAGAAACATGCTGAAAAATAACGATCCACCCAAAGGTATCCAGGAAAAACCTCACTCGAATACACCACAGGGCACCACTCTCCTGGGACCGACAGCGGCCTTTAAAGGAGAACTCAGCGGCAACGAAAATGTGATCGTTCGAGGCCGCTTTCAAGGTAAGATCTTCCTGGAAAACCATGATCTCAGCGTAGAACCTGGGGCTAGGGTCACGGCTGAGATCCGGGTAAAAAACATCGATATCAAAGGCAATGTCGATGGAAGTATCCACGCAAAAGGCAAAGTGGTTATCGCCCACAATGGTCAGGTGAATGGTGACATTTCTGCTTCCCGGATATCCATCACTGAAGGAGCCAAATTCAAGGGCAACGTGAAGGTACAGCGTTCTTCCCTATAAATGCCTTGCTTTAGAAGCCTTTAGATTAGCTGTCCACCCTAAGGTACTTGGATAATGGTTCCGTGAAAGCATTTAGTCTCCAATCGGAATATGAACCTCGGGGTGATCAGATCAGCGCCTTCGACCTTGTGGTTGCGGGTCTGGACCAGAAGAAGCGGCATCAGGTGCTCATGGGTGTCACGGGTTCCGGCAAGACCTTCACCATTGCCAACATCATCGCACAGGCACAACGTCCGGTGCTTGTCATTTCGCACAACAAAACCCTGGCGGCTCAA
>JAUWSR010000303.1 GCA_030609975.1 Acidobacteriota bacterium
AACAGAGAGGGAATGGCGTTTAAAATCCGACTGGAGCGAAGTCATCCCGAAATTTTAGTATTAGCAGGCTATGGATTGAATTAAAATTGAACCTTTTGGAAAGTAAAAGCGTCTCTTAATAATGAATACAATGGTTTTGCACATAAAAAGTCTATACCTAAAAGGAGGGAGACGATGAAAAGCAATCCTAAACATCTCAAACCTGCTCTAATAATTTTTGCCATCCTGACCCTTTGTTTGGCCGGAACCGCAGCCGGGAGTATCAAGGACACGATCACCAAGTCTTTTTCTGTGGAACCTGGCGGCACACTGAACATCGACACTCACAGAGGTTCTATCGAAATTGTTGCAAAAACCGGGAATACGGTTGAAGTCGAGATCATCAGGGAAGTTAAAACTTCGAGTGAAAAGGAAGCCCAAAAGGTGTTGGACAAATTCCCTATCGAATTTGACCAGCGGGGTAACAACATTTTCATTACCGCAGAATCCGAAGAGCGGGGTTTGAGCAAGATCTGGAATGACCTTTTCAAGAAACTGAGGGTTAAATACATCATCTTCGTCCCGACCCGATACAATGTCGATCTGCACACTTCAGGCGGAAGCATTTCGGTTGACGGGCTCGAAGGCCGGGCGGTCACTAAAACCTCTGGAGGGAGTCTGCATTTCGAGAATATCGATGGTGACATCGATGGAAAAACCTCAGGGGGATCCATCAAGATCGGCGAGGTAAAGGGAACCACCAACGCCCACACTTCAGGAGGAAGCATCACCATCGAGCACGCGCAGGGAGATGTGGATGCCCACACTTCCGGCGGCGGCATCACCGTACACGAGGTTATGGGTACAATCAAGGCCAACACTTCCGGCGGCTCTATCAAGGCTTATATCTCAGAGCAACCGCGCGCGGACTGCAGCCTGAGCACATCAGGCGGATCCATCACAGTTTATATGGCTGAGGACACATCGGTGGACGTTAAAGCCAAAACCAGCGGCGGCAGCGTCAGCACGGATTTTCCCGTCACTCTCCGGGGTGAGATCAAACGGGACCGACTCGAAGCCAAGATCAACGATGGCGGCCCCCTGCTCAACCTCAAGACTTCCGGAGGCTCCATCCGCATCAAGCAGAAATAGCCCCCCTTCTGCTCTCACCTCTTGCTAAAATGTGAGTAGCCGTATTATCATGGGCGGTTGAAAATAATCTAAAGGAGCCGACCATGAAAAAGATTCCACTCTTCCTATTAGTTATAGGTCTGGTTTATGGAATATTGGGAGCTGAAGAAACCCAGAGACGGCCCATGACCGTAGATGATGCCTTGAACATGATCCAGATCAGGAATCCTCTGATATCTCCCGATGGAGATTGGGTCTTTTATTCCCGCTCTGAGTTGGATTGGGACAAGAACAAAAGAAAAACCAAGTACTACATGGTCTCAGCCCAAGGTGGCGAACCTTTTCAATTTATCGGGGAAGCCGGCGGCAGCGCTTTTCAGTTTTCTCCGGACGGTAAATTCCTCTCTTTTCGCCGGACCATAGATAAATTCAGCCAGATCTTCCTGATGCCCACATCCGGCGGCGAAGGCATACAGCTAACCAAGCACAAAAATTCTATCGGCTCTTATAAATGGGCGCCAGACTCTACACAGATTTTTTTCGTGGCCTCCGAACCCCGTTCAAAAGAGGAAGAAAAAGAATATAAAGCAGGCAATGATGCCATTTTTGTAGACGAGGGACCCAACGGGCAAAATCAAGGGAGCTATCGCAATCTTTGGGTTTACGATCTCAAAAGCAAAGAAGAGACAAAGCTCACAGACGAAAAGTTCCTGCTGGGAAGTTTTGATGTGTCTCCGGATAAAAAACAGATCATCTTCACAGCCCGCACCTCCAACCGCCGCAATGACGGCTATCAGTCTGAGATCTATCTCTACGATCTCGAACAGAAGAAAAAAGTCCGGTTGACTGAGAACAACTCACCGGAAAGCTCTCCCCTCTGGTCTCCGGATGGCAAGAGTTTTACCTATCTCGCTGCCGACGATCAAGAGTGGCTCAACCGCAATTCCAAGCTCTGGCTGATGGACCCTGCTGCCAAAAAGCATCGCCTGCTCTCCGGGAAGTTTGAAGGGAGCATCAGGGGGGCCACCTGGACCCTGGACAGCCACTTTCTGCTGTTCAATGGGCAGCAGGGAACCAATTCCAACCTGTACAGGCTCGAGGTTGTTTCAGGTCAGGTGACCCAGCTCACGCATGTCATCGGGACAATGCGTGTATCCGGATTCTCTCGAAACAGAGATAAAATGGTCTACTCCTTTACAGACTTTGACACACCCAGCGACCTGTACAGTTCGACCGTCGATTCCTTCCAACCTGTTCGTCTGACCGAAGGCAATCCTTGGGTGGAAAAAGAACTGCTGCTGGCATCCATGGAGGTCATCCGCTGGCCCAGCAAAAACGGCTTCGAGATCGAAGGGCTTTTTCATCTTCCTGCCGGATACAAAAGCGGCACCCGGATCCCCCTCATGGTCAATATCCACGGCGGCCCGGCCGGCTGCTTCGGTAACAGCTTTCGCTCCATTTACCATATCTACGCCGGCCTCGGTTATGCCTCACTTTCTCCCAACGTCCGCGGCTCCAGTGGCTACACGGACAAATTGCGGGAAGGCAATACGGTTCAATCCGGCGACGGCATCGGCAAAGGCGACTATTGGGACCTGATGAACGGCGTGGATTTTGTCATCGGTAAGGACCAAGCCGATCCCGATTTTTTAGCTCTGCGAGGTTGGAGCTACGGCGGAATCCTAGGAGGCTGGACCATAACCCAAACGGACCGTTTCAAATCAGCATCCATCGGTGCCGGAGTCTACGACTGGACCTCGGAATACGGTCCTGGATTCAACCACGACGTCCGGCTTTGGCATATTGGCGGAACCCCTTGGGAAAATCCTCAGGCTTGGAGAGAGCAGTCCGCCCTCACATTTGTTAATAATGTCAAAACTCCCACGCTTCTCCTGCATGGCATCAATGATCCCACCGACACCGAGGCCCAGAGCATGATGTTCTTTGTAGCCCTTAAAGACATCGGCAAAGCACCCACACGTTACATCCGTTTTCCACGCGAGCCTCACGGTTTTCGCGAACCTCGCCATCAGCGCATCCGGGATGTGGAAGAGATCAAATGGATGCAGAAATACGTCTTGGGAGTCGATTGGGATGCCCCAAAACGGCCTTTAAGCAAAAAAGCCAAAGAAGAAGCTGAGGAAGAAAAGAAATAGCTTAGAATATCGCAAAGACTCTGGCAGGAGCTCCGGTTCCATCTTTGATCAGCATGGGAATGACATAAAGTATGGCTCCAGCTTCAGGCAGCTTGTCCAGGTTGGCGATATTTTCCAGAGCCAGTTTATCTCCGGCAAAAAGGACCTGGTGAACTTCAAAATTCTGGGACTTACCGTAATCGACGCTGGGAGTATCCAGAGCGATCCCCGTGATGCTGCGTTTCTGCAGCAGAAACTCCACAGAATCGACCGAGAAACCTGGGAAACTCAGATCGGAAAGAGCTTCTTCGCCGGTTTTCTCAGTTCCTAGAACTTCCTTCTTATCGGGGTAGAAACGAGTCCCTATCCCGGTATACATGACAATCCAGGCTTTCTCAGGAATGGGACCGTGTGTCTCCTCCCAACTGAGAATATCCACAACGGCCAGTCTGTAATCACGGTCTGCGGCACATTTCGCTGTGACGTCGATCTTAACCGCAGGGCCGATCCATTCCGACAGCGGGATCTGGTCCATAGTTCGTCCGCCCTGAGCAAAATGGATGGGGGCATCAGCATGGGTTCCTCCGTGCTCGGAAGCGCTGTATTCGTTGGAGGCATACCACCACCCTTTCGGGTTGATTCCCCAAGAAAGCTTGTTCAACTCAAAGTGCTTGGCCGTAGGCCAATAGATCGTCCCTGAATCGTAGACATAGGTCATATCCAAAAGAGTTTTGTCGGCCTCAGTTGCTTTTCCGCAGGATATA
>JAUWSR010000152.1 GCA_030609975.1 Acidobacteriota bacterium
AGGACCGCTGGAATATTTTCGAAACTTCACGGTTGATGGGTACCCCGTATGCGCCGTCCCGCAGCTTCAGAACGGCGATCAATATGGCCTCTTCAAGTCTTGTGAGCAGTTCCATGGTGCCTCATTTCTATTGGATTCCAATATAATAGACGCAGGTGTTCTGAAAAACGTTTACCGGGCGGCAACTTTTGCTTTGAGATACGGCCACTGGGAGATTCGGGCCAACTCTTGACCTAGATCGCCGGAGTATGAGGTAATGTTGATCGATGTCCCCTCAAAAAATCCCCCTATATCCGGTCATTGACGATTCACATGGGAAATACTAGACTCAATTTCAAGGAGAGAAAAATGAGGATAATATCTATGCGAATATTCCTGGGACTTGTTTTAACGTTACTTCTGGCCGCGGCCTGCACGGAAGCACCTGTCGAGCACGAAGATGAGGCATGGATCAGCCTTTTCAATGGAAGGGACCTCACAGGCTGGATCCCCAAGTTTGCCGGCCGAGCGTTGGGTGAGAATTATAAAAACACCTTCCGTGTGGAAGATGGACTTTTGAAAGTCGTTTATGACGAATACGAGACATTCCAGGGTGAGTTCGGCCACCTTTTTTATAGAGAAAGCTTTGCTCACTACCGCATCAGGGTGGAGTACCGCATACTGGGGGAGCAGACAGCTGGAGGACCCGCCTGGGGTTTTAAAAACAGCGGGATCATGGTGCACGGCCAATCCCCGAAGAGCATGACCCTGGAACAGAATGTCCCTGTCTCCATCGAAGTGCAGCTGCTGGGCGGAAACGGACAAGAGGAGAGGCCCACAGCCAATCTTTGCACTCCGGGTACCCATGTGGAGATGGAGGATCAGTTGGTGACACGGCACTGCACAAATTCCAGCTCTCCCACCTTTCATGACGATTCCTGGGTGACTGTGGAGGTCGAAGTGCGGGGAAACGAAGTGATCCGCCATTTTGTCAATGGAGTGCCGGTTTTGGAATATCACAGACCTCAGCTGGACGGCGAAGATGCCGATGCTCAAAAACTCATTCAGGCTGGAGCCGAGATGATGCTGGACCGGGGGACCATCTCCCTTCAGGCGGAAAGCCATCCCCTGGAGTTCAGGAAAGTCGAGCTACTCCTTTTTAAATAGCCTGAATTATTCATAAAGAATACCGATATTTCCAGTCAAAAACTCATAATAGGCATCGACATTCTTTTCCCTTCGGGCGAGCCGATCCATTTTGGGTGGGGTGGGTCGGCCTTCGTCGCGGCAGGCTCGCAGTGAAATACCACAGCTTCGCCTCCTCCCGTGGCATCGGATCTGCAAATGCAGAGTGAGGCGACTGCGGTGTTATGGCGTACCTTGCGAAGGGCAAGATCAGGCATCGAACAATCCGAAATTCTTGATCACTCGAAGTACGGAAAGGGTGATCCATAGATGGTCTTCCAGCGTCGCCTTTTTTGAGCCGGCTTTCCAGTAGCCTTGGCTTTCCTGTTTTTTCATCAACCAATCGAAAGCTTTTATTACCCGGGGATGTTCCAGAGTAAATCCCAATTTCGACAGCGAATCCAGGCTGCTGAGCACATCGGTCGCCCAGAAAGGATAGTTGATCTCTTCCCAGAAACGAGCCTGCTGGCGGTCTTCATATTTATCTGGTTCAAAGAATCTCTTGGTCAGCAGTTCGCCAGCACTACGGACATTTTTGTTTTTACGCCAGGTGGTAGATGCTGCCATGGCCCTCAGCACCATACCCGTCACCAGATGTGAAAAGGGCTTGGATTCATCGGGTTTAAGGGGCTTTATGCTGCGTTGAGCGTCCAGGGTATACCGTTTGCTCAATTCGCTCTTGTCGATCGTCCGGTAGGGTATCACCCATCCTCCGTCAGCCTGCCGGTTTCGCATAAGCCAACGGAAGCCTTTCTGCAGACGTTTGTCACCGTCCAGACCGTACAAGCATAACACCTCCAGGGTCATTGCATGGTAAGTGGGAGCATATTCATTGAAATAGGCTCCGCGAAAATCGCCCTCAGGGGTCTGAGTGGAGAATAGAAAATCTATCATTTTCTGGATCTCTTCCAGATCCTGCGTGCAGGCATAATCATGCAGTCTGTAGGCGTTGTGAAGCGTCTCCACAATATAGTATGTCTTCTCGCGGCGAGGATTGCCTTCATGCTCTTTCGGGCACCATCCCCCATTCTCTCTTTGGCTTTTCAGAATACGAATGCGGGCTGCAAATTTTTGCAGATTTTTAAATTCTCTTTCTACCGGCACCTCAAGAATAGCCTTTTTCAGCCAGTAAAGGATCGGAAGATTGCCGCGGGCAAGTAAAAACTCAATGGTTTTGTTGATGTTAGGTTTCATTTCTTCGCTTTTGTTAAATTTATTATTCATGGGGTTCAGCCGCCTGACCCAGTATCATTTTTCCGGGAAGGTTTCCGGTGGGCTGATTCTGCTCCACCACAATCTCTCCATTCACGATCACATAGTTCAATCCACGGCTGAACTGATGCGGATCTTCGAAGGTTGCCTGATCAGCAAACTGCTGAAAATCAAAAATCGTGATGTCTGCATAAAAATCTTCTTTCAGCAGTCCACGATCCGTAATCTGAAAAGCCTCTGCCGGAAGGGAGGTCATCTTGCGAATGGCTTCATCGAGTTTGAGCACTCCCCTCTCGCGGACATAACGAGCAATTATGCGCGGAAAAGTTCCATAGTTCCGGGGATGGGGCACCCCCTGGCCTGGAGTTTGAATCCCGCCGTCCGAGGCGTGCATAACATATTCCAAGCCCATCAGGTTCTCGACATCCGCCTCATCCATTTGAAAAAATACACCTTGAGCGCCGCCTCTTTTTTGAATCTCGATGATAAGTCTCGCCGCATTGTCAATGCTGGTATCTTCCCCTCTTTCCGCGAGAATCTCCCTAAGATTTTTTCCCTGAAAACCGGGTTCTGCGCGGCAGGAAGCGATATAGATGGTCTCCAGCTTGTCAATGCCCCGGACCGAGGACAGGCGCCTCTGTAATATGTATTGCCTGATCCGTTCAAACATTTCAGGATCATCGAGCCTTTCCAAAAACCGCTCCTGCCCTCCCTCAAATGCCCAGGAAGGAAAACTTGATGTGAAGCCAGAGCTGGTCGCGGTATAGGGATACTGGTCAAGGTAAACGGTCACCCCTTGTTTCAGGGCCTCTTCAACCGGTTCTGTTATCCGGTCCAGCTCCCCCCACACCGAATCCTCAGACAGTTTGATGTGGGAGATCTGGACCTGGATACCGTTCAGTTTGCCGATCGTGATAGCTTCTTCGATAGCCGTGCGGATATTCTGTCCTTGATCTCTCAGATGAGTGGCATACACACCATGGTAGGGCGCTACTGCAGCAGCCAGTTTAACGAGTTCATCTGTGCGGGAATAGATTCCCGGCAGGTAAGAAAGCCCGGTGGAAAGCCCCAGTCCTCCCGCTTCCATCTCCTGGGTTATCAAGGCTTTCATCTGCTCTATCTGTTCGGCGGTCGGGGCTTCCATGGAAAAGCCCATCACATTTCTTCGGATGGTGTTATGTCCGATCAAAGAACCGAAATTGAGAGCAATCCCCTGTGCCGAGATCTTTTCCTTGAGATCGGATAACGGATAGGGGTGGCCGCCGCAGTTACCTCCGATGACAGTGGTAACACCCTGCAGCACATAATTTACGGCGCCGGGGTCCGAAGCTATGGACCGGTCGCAGTGCGTGTGGACGTCGATAAATCCAGGGGCGACGATCAGTCCTTTGGCTTCGATGATCCTTTCTGCCTGGGTACCGTTGAGTCGCCCGATCTTCACAATACGCTGACCAATGATCCCGATGTCACTAACAAAAGCGGCATCTCCGGATCCGTCAATCAGGGTCCCCCCCCTGATTATCAGGTCAAAGCTCTGCGATGTATCGGTACAGGAAAAGTGCAGCATGGTCAGTGCAGCCAGCAGTGCAAATGCCCACGCCCCTATCTTTTGAGCCATTATGCTTTCCTCATCTCTTCTAAAAACACTAATTTTATGCCAATTGGGAAAGTTCTGTCAAATTTTGCATAATAATTTGATTTTTATAAAAGTTTGATTTTAGTACTGGTTTTAATATAAATTCTATGCTCATCAAGAAGAAATTCTCATGAAATGGACATCTTGCATTATTTTGCGGAGGCGATATGAGTGAATTCATCTACCTGGACAATGGCGCCACCTCGTACCCCAAACCCCAGGAGGTTTATACGTATATGGACAGTTTTTATCGAAGGCTCGGCGTGAACCCGGGCCGCTCCGGCTATGATATCTGCATGGAAGCAGGAGAAGTTGTCGAGGATACCCGTCAAGCACTGACTGAGTTTTTTAACGGCACCGATCCCAACCGGCTCTGTTTTTCTTACAATTCGACCGATGCTTTGAATCTGATCATATTCGGGATGCTGAAAAAGGGCGATCACGCCATCTCCACTACCATCGAACACAATTCTGTCCTGCGTCCTCTGTATCATTTGTGGAAATACAATGGAGTGGAAGTGGATCACATCCCCTTTAACAGCCAGGGATTCGTAGACCCTGATGATTTCAAGGCCAAATTCAAATCAAATACCAAACTGGTGATCGTCAATCATGCCTCCAATGTCATCGGGACCATCCAACCGGTCGGTGAGATCGGGAAACTCTGTCAAGAGAACGGGATCCCCATAGCTGTAGATGCCTCCCAATCCTTGGGCAAGATTCCTATGGATATGGACGCCTTGAACCTGGATGTGATCGCTTTTACAGGTCACAAATCTCTTTTGGGACCCACCGGGATCGGAGGGCTCTACGTTCGAGAGGGCCTCGAAATCCGACATACCCGAGCCGGAGGTACAGGTGTGCGGTCCGCGGTTCAGACGCATCTGGATGAATATCCTTTTCGTTTGGAGTATGGCACTCCCAACACTTTGGGCATCGCCGGTCTGAAAGCCGGTCTGGAATGGATAAAGGCCAAGGGCCTGGATGCTTTATTCCGGCATGAGATGGAACTCACCACAATGCTGCGGGACGGGCTCCAGAAGATCCAGGGTGTAACACTCTACTGCCAGGATGACCTAACCGACCACATCTCTGTACTTCTTTTCAATGTGGACGGGATGGAGGCTCTGAACACCGGAACACTTTTGGATGTGGATTACAACATCGCCTGCCGGACCGGGCTTCACTGCGCACCTCGCGTGCACGACCATCTGGGCACCACCCAGCTCCATGGCGCAGTACGCTTCGGTATCGGGCCGTTCAATACCGAAGCGCATATCCGCACAGCCATCGACGCGGTTTCTGAGATCGCAGAGATGCAGAGCAAAAGAGGCTAGCTCAGCACGGCTCCAGCACGCAGCAGCGCGCAGCTCCCCGCTCTCTCAAGCATTCTTCGCGCGCTTCTTCGCCCTTCAAAGTGCAGCAGTGTATGGTGCAGATATCCGGACTCCGCCTGAACAATTCCGTACTCAGATATTTCATTCCCGTATCCGGGATGAGAGTGACCACAGTGCTGCCCTCCCCCAGTTCTTCCGCGACTTTTAAACTGGCAAACACATTGGCGCCGGCCGAATAGCCGCAGAATATGCCTTCTACACGGGCCAGGCGGCAGGCTGTGGCCTTGGCCTCCACATCAGAAACTTTGATGACTCCATCGCTGAAAGCCTGATCGTAGAGCTCGGGAATGAATCCTTCGCCAATGCCCTGGATGCGGTGGTGCCCGGGTTTTTCTCCAGAAATGACGGCCGAGTTAGCTGGTTCGATCACATATATTTTGATATTGGGATCTTTCGCCTTCAATCCCCGGCTCACTCCCATGGCGGTTCCTGAGGTTCCAACTCCGGCCACAAAGGCGTCGACACGGCCTTCTGTATCCGACCATATCTCTTCAGCCGTAGTATTTTCATGAGCTTGGGTGTTGTTGGGATTAGCAAATTGATTGGGCATATAATATCCCGGTTGTTCAGACAATTCCACTGCACGGGCCAGTGTTGCTTCCAGGTCTTCGAGGGCAAATGTGCCCGGTTCGACATCGCCTTGACTGGGAACCAGTTCCAGTTCACCGCCAAAGGCCGTTATCATGTCCTTGCGTTCCTGGCTCATTTGGTCCGGCATGACTGCGATCATCCGGTAGCCCTTCAAGGCACAGACAAGGGCCAGGCTGGTGCCGGTATTCCCGCTGGTTGGCTCAACGATAAAATCCCCCGGCTTGATCAATCCTTTTTTTTCGGCTTCTTCGATCATGGAGAGAGCGATCCGATCCTTAACACTCCCAGTGGGATTGTAGAATTCCAGCTTAGCCAGGATTTCCGATTTGGTCGTTTGTTTGATCCGATCAAGCCTTACCAAAGGAGTATGTCCGATGAGCTCCAAGACATCCTTGTATATCTTCATGCCGCCTTCTCCTTCTCAAGTAAGTTAGCACACCATCTTGCTAATTGCCAGTGAGTCGATACAATTTATAGGGATAATTAAATTTGAGCAAATAGAGACATGTCCCTCAGAAAAACTAGAGTTGGTTAAGGGGTAGGAAGGGCGAATCAAGCTGAAATTATCAAGGCATCCGCCACTATTTCAGTAACTGTTTTTATCTCAATATCCAGCTTATAATGCTTATTGAGCTCCATGAGTTGATCTATACAGTTATGGCAGGGGGTTGCGACAATTTTGGCCCCTGTGGCTTTAATCTGCTCTGCTTTCAATCTTCCGGCCTGGATGCGTCTTTCGGAAAAACGCGTCTTGGAAAGCTGTCCTCCTCCGCCTCCACAACAGTAGTTTTTTTCTCGGTTGGGCGTCATCTCCACAAAGTTATCCACGCAGTGCCGGAGAATGAACCTCTGTTCTTCCACTAGTCCACCCAAACGCACCAAGTTACAGGGATCATGCAGAGTCACAACTTCACTATTTTTAGAGGGATCCAGCTTAATTCGGTCATCTCGAATATAACCAGCTATAAGCTGAAGGATACTTTTCACTTCGTTGCCGTAATTCCTGTTAAGCCATTCCGGCGCTTCCCACCGGTTGGAATTATAACCATGGCCGCACTCCGCCAGGATCAATTCCCGGCAATCTAAAGCATGCATGGTATCGATCAAACGAGAAGACAGAAGCCCAGCCGCTTCGTCGTCTCCGTTGTAAAGACCATAGTTGGTCACATCATAGTTTTCACTGGAGAAGGTCCAGCTCTCCTTTGCAGCGTAGAATACTTTTCCTGCAGCTGTGATGGAGAGGGGAAAAAACATGGCTTCTCGGGGATTGATGGTATAAAGGATACGAGCACCCAGCTTATCCAGTGGCAATTTTGCTTCCGGATTCTGAACGTCCTGCTGCAGTTCCTCTTCCAACCATTCCACTGTCTCCAGCCAATCCTCCTTCAGGATGCCCATGTTGTTGCCTTTGTTAACCGCAGTATTCACCGTGGACTGCAAGCCAAGCGGCACAATTCCGACCGAAGCCAAAGCTCCTCGGGCAGCCCGGATCAGATAGGGAATATTGATACCCATAGTGCAGTTGATCGTGCACCTCCCACACAAACTGCAACGACCGAACAGCGTATCCACCCATTCTTTGATCAGCTTATTGCTGAGTTTTTCCGCCCCTACCAGGGCTGGAAATCTTTTGCCAACAAGATCAAAACTACTGTTGAATACCTTGGAAATTTGTTTGAGCTTATAAGCAGGACTGGATTTTGGATCTTTATCAGTCAGATAGTAATGGCAGCTATCAGCACACAGTCCGCAATGAGCACAGGTGTTTAAAAAGGCCGCATACTCGGAGGTGAGTGAATGCTTAAATGTCAGCAGAATTTTCTCATGATCTTGAGACGAAAGGCTATCGATCTTCTCCAAGAGTTCATCTTTGTTCAAGGATTTTTCAGGCATTACCTAAACTCTCGACGTCTTTCGTTCTTTTGGATAGACACCCCTTCTTCCAAAAAAAACTCCGAAGAGAGTGCGGCTGTAGAAAAAAAATAAACAGTGCCGGATCTTGCCAACAGGAATGTATAGGAACAATATTATGGCCATTCCCCAAAAGTAAGCCTGGATGCCTACGAAAAGGATATCCAACAAAGCTAAAAACACAAAGCCATCCACCAAAATGTTGGCCACAAAATCATCGGGACAGCTGATATGACGCATAGAGCTGTATACGCTTCTCTTAATCAATAAGCCCAATCCGCAAACAAGCCCACTGAGCAAAAGAATCTGGATAAGCTTGAATATCAGGATCGGGACAGAAAATGCCCATAGAGAGAGGAAAAGATAGAAAATACCTGCAAAGATCCCAAAATGATATATAAATCCGGAAAAATAGGTAACAAGATGCTGCCTGACACTTTCCTTTTCCCAGGGCATCATTCCTGCGCCAAACGCATACACGACTCCTTTTTTCCAGTCTCCCCGGAAAGCTGCCCGTACTTTTTTGTTACCAAAAGAAAACGTCCTTAGAGTCAGGCCCAGGAGCGCTAGTAAACAGAAGAAAAAGGAAAAAATCACACCATAATATAGAAATGCGGTCATGCTGAAATGGGCTAAACGCAGCCATCCGGCTTGGGAAGGCCGGCCAATTTACAGGCGCCTTTGGCAGGGCCGGAGGGGAATAATTCAAATATATATTTCAGTTGGAATCCAGTATTTTTGCATACCTTTCGTACCATCGGCGCAAGTTTTTTTTCCTGATAATAGTCTCGGATGTATCGGATCACTTCCCAATGATCTGGGGTCAGATCCTCTATCCCTTCCTCGGTCTTTGCCAACACCAGGGCGATATTTTCATTCCATTCTTG
>JAUWSR010000168.1 GCA_030609975.1 Acidobacteriota bacterium
ATTCCGCTCACTGGACCTGGCAGGGTCACTCCCCGAGAATTCTGGGCCATGAACATGATGTCAGCCTCGGACGAAAGACAGTGTTTAACAATTGTTCTCTGGCCATGGGCGCTGATGACTCCGCTTGCGCCCAATGTCATATTGGCTTTGGCTGGAACGATGAGGGATTTGATTTTAGCGATCCGCAAAAGATAGATTGCCTGGTGTGCCATGACACAACACAGACATATCAGAAAGGTCGGGGCGGCTTCCCTCTGGAAACGGTTGATCTGGCGCAAGTGGCCGCACAGGTAGGGCGACCCTCCCGCTCCAATTGTGGATTGTGTCATTTTAACAGCGGTGGCGGTGCTAACTTTAAGCACGGGGACCTGGAGCCCATCCTCGCCGATGCCCCTGATGATTTTGATGTTCACATGGGCAAATACAATTTACGCTGCCAGGATTGCCACACCACTTTTAAGCACCACATTGCCGGCGAGTCTATGACATCACCAGCCGTAGAGGGTCGGGTACAGTGCTTTCAGTGCCATGGAACTGCACCTCATGGAATCTCCGGAAAACTCAGCAGGCATCTCGACGATCACACCCGTTCTGTGGCGTGTGAAACCTGTCACATTCCTTTCATTGCCAAAGATACGCCCACGCGTATCTCTGTAGATTTTTCACAAGCAGGTCAGGACCGGGCTCCTGAGTCCGAGGAGCTTGGCAAACTCACCTATGATAAAAAGATCGGGTCTCAGAAATGGGCGAAAAATCTGATCCCTGAATACCTGTGGTACGATGGAACCCGCGAGGCTCATATAATCGGTGACAAGCTTGATCCCTCAGAAGTGGTCGAACTGAACCGGCCGCTGGGTGAACGAATCGATCCTTCGGCCCGGATCTATCCCTTTAAATCACATACTGCCGTCCAACCCTTTGATACCGAGCATTCCACGCTGGTCGTTCCGAAGTTTGAGGGGAGCTTCTGGGATCATTATGATTGGGACCAGGCAATAGCTGATGGCATGAGCGCTCTCGGTCTGGAATATTCCGGCTCCTACGACTTTGTGGAAACCAGGATGTACACATCGATCCATCATGAAGTAGCACCCACGCAGGATTCATTGGGCTGTGTCGATTGTCACAGCCAGAGTGCTGTCACATGCAGTCGTTGTCACGGGCAGGAGATGGGATCAGAACTCCCAGACCATGCCCGCAGTGTTTTTCCTCATGTCCAGAAACGAATGGACTTTAAGAAACTTGGATATCAGGATGATCCGGCCCTCATAGGAGGCCGACTGTATATCAATTACAGGGATAAAAGATAAAATAACTATCCTGAACTATCCAGGCTATTTGTCTCCTTAATATATAGATTTTGCATCACGAGGAAGTAAGGCTCGTCTAAACTGGCAAACATTTGCTGAATCCAGATCCATTGGTTACAATGGGGCCTACCCTATTAGAAAGAGGAAGATCGTGATCAAAGAATATGATGCCGTTATCGTGGGTGCCGGTGGGGCTGGATTGTACGCAGCTCTGGAAGCCAGCAAAAAGGCCAAGATCGCTGTCCTGTCCAAACTCTATCCTGTCCGCTCCCATACCGGAGCCGCTCAGGGTGGGATAGGAGCAGCCTTAGGGAACGTGGAAGAAGACAAACCCGAGTGGCATGCCTTCGACACGGTAAAGGGCGGAGATTATCTCACGGATCAAGATGCGGCTCTGGTGCTGGCGGAAGAGGCGGTCAGGGCTGTTTACGACCTCGAACACCGAGGGCTGCCTTTCAGCCGCACGCCGGAAGGGAAAATCGACCAGAGACGTTTTGGCGGGCACACACGGAATTTCGGGGAAGCGGCGGTGCGGCGTTCCTGCTATGCAGCCGACCGGACGGGACACATGATCCTTCAAACCCTGTACCAGCAATGCATCAAGAATGAAGTCTCCTTCTATAATGAGGTGCAGCTCCTGGACGTCCTCCTCGAGGGCAAGCGCTGCACAGGTGTGATCGCCTACGACCTGGCAACCGGGGAGATTATCACATTCAAAGCCAAAGCCGTTTTGTTTGCCAATGGAGGCGTGGGACGCATGTTTCGCGTAACCTCGAATGCCTATGCCAACACCGGAGACGGTCAGGCCCTTTTGGCACGCCGGGGGGTTCCTTTAGAAGACATGGAATTCTTCCAGTTTCACCCCACGGGAATCCGGGAAATGGGCATCCTTATTACCGAAGGTGTGCGCGGCGAAGGCGGCATCTTGCGCAATTCCACGGGTGAGCGTTTCATGGAACGCTATTCACCCACAATGCTGGACTTGGCACCGCGTGACATCGTCTCCCGCGCCATTGTGACCGAGATCCGAGCAGGTCATGGAATCAAAGGGGATGGTCAAATCGACGACTATGTTTTTCTGGATGCTTCCCATTTGGGGAGAGAAGTGATCGAATCCAAGCTTCCCGAGATCGCGGATTTTGTTCGCACCTATCTGGATATCGATCCTGTGGAATCGCCCATACCGGTCCACCCCACGGCCCATTACGCTATGGGCGGCATCCCGACCGACCTCGAAGGGTGCGTGATCGCAGACGAGAAGGGCACCAAGATCGATGGCCTCTATGCGGCCGGTGAATGTGCCTGTGTTTCTGTACATGGTGCTAACCGCTTGGGTACCAACAGCCTGGTCGACCTGATCGTTTTCGGCCGCCGTGCAGGCATCCACATGGGCCGCTTTGTCCAGGAAAGCAATCCCCACCCTGTATCCCCAGATTCAGCCGCTTCCATCGAAGCACAGATCAAAGCCCTTAAAAAAAGAAAAAACGGACCGGCGCCTGAGATGATACGCAAGCGTATGCAAAACAGCATGATGGCCAAGGTGGGGATCTACCGCAACGGTAGAGACATGGCCGAGACTGTGGAAGAATTGAGAGAGCTTCGTCAAATGTATCGAGAGGTAGGCTGCCCCGATTTGAGCCAGGCTTTCAACACAGCGGTGCTGGAGGTTTTCGACTTGGGACACCGATTGGAAAACCCCTACATCACTGCCGTCTGGGCCCTCAATCGGGAAGAGAGCCGCGGTGCCCATGCCCGTGAGGATTTTCCGGAGCGGGATGATACGAACTGGCTGAAACATACGCTGGCCTGGCTGGAAGGCGAAGATATCAGGTTCGGATATAAACCGGTGGATATCTCCCGTTGGGAGCCCAAGCCACGTAAATATTGACCTGGTTATTGAAGATAAATGTGGACAGCGAATTTTTTGTCAACAATCTGGCTACAGAGAGGATAGAATGAAAGTTATCCTGGAAATTCAGCGATATGATCCGAATCAGAACATCGAACCGTATTTCCAAAGCTACGAGATGGAAACCCAGCCCGAGGAACGTTTGCTCACCGTATTGATGAGGATCAAACAGGAGCTCGATCCCAGTCTGGGATTTAGAAAGAGCTGTGCGCACGGAGTTTGCGGATCGGACGCAATGGTGGTCAATGGTAAAGAGAGGCTGGCCTGCAAAACCCTGATCAAGGATGTCGTGACGGATATAGACCGCTCCATCCGGGTCGAGCCTTTACAAACGCTCCCGCTGCAGAGAGATCTTATGGTGGATCAAACCCATTTCTTTCAAAACTACATGCAGGTCAAACCTTTTCTTATCAACCCGGACTCCCCTCCCGAAGCCGAGCGCCTGCAATCACCGAAAGAACGGCAGCAGATCGACGAAGGCACAAGCTGCATCCTGTGTGCCTCCTGTTATTCGGCATGTCCTATCATCCAAGAGAAAAACCCCGATTTCCTGGGCCCTGCGGCGGTGATTCAAGCCGCTCGATTTTTAGATGACAGCCGGGATCGAGGTTTCGCGGAAAGACTCCCCGAGCTGGACCAAGACAATGGCATCTGGCCTTGCGAGAATCATTTTGAGTGCACCCGTGTATGCCCCCGAGGTATCAAGATCACCAAGACCATAAACCTTACCAAACGCAGCATCACAAAATACAAAGACCTCACCCTTTCATAACCCCCAGAGGCACGGTCCGTGCCACCAGCTTCCCGATGCCGGTCTCGTGGGAAACTCTGACCACTTCATCCACGTTTTTATAGACCTGAGGCGCCTCTTCGGCCACACCCTTCCAGCTGACGGATTTAAGCTCGATGCCCTTGTCCAACATCTCTCGCTTGATCTGTTCTCCCCGAAAACGGCGCCGAGCTTCGTGCCGGGACATAACTCGTCCGGCTCCATGGGCAGTGGAACTGAAACTCAGGCTTTCCGCCTCCGGAGTTCCCACCAGGATGTAGGAGGCGGTTCCCATGCTGCCAGGGATAAACACCGGCTGGCCGACGTCACGGTAACCTTCAGGGATCTCTTCCCGGCCCGGCCCGAAACTGCGGGTGGCCCCTTTGCGGTGGATGCAAACATCCTTCAAACGTCCCTCTACTTCATGCTTCTCGAACTTGGCTACATTGTGGCAGACATCGTAGACCTGATCCATGCCTTCAGCAGTCCCTAAGACCTTTTTGAATACGCCTCGCACCCAATGAGCGATCATCTGCCGGTTGGCAAAGGCGAAGTTCACGGCAGAGCTCATAGATTTGTAGTACCGCTTCCCCAGGTCGGAACCAAGAGGTGCGTAGATCAACTGCCGGTCCGGAAGGTTCTTGGTGCCGAAGGCATTTTCCATCAAGCGAATGTAATCCGAAGCGACCTGGTGACCCAAGCCGCGGCTGCCGCAGTGAATCATGACCAGGATCTGGCCCGCCTCATGAATGCCGAAGATGTGCGCGATATCATGGTCAAAGATCTGATCTACCTTCTGGATCTCCAGGAAGTGGTTGCCCGAACCCAGGGTTCCTAACTGGGGCAAACCTCGTTCCACAGCCCTGCGGGAGAGATAGCTGGGATCGGCCGCAGGCATGCGGCCAACCTCTTCGGTATACAAGAGGTCCTGCTTGGTGCCGAATCCCCTGTCTACAGCCCATTCAGATCCGCGAGCACAGACTTCCCGGAGTGTTTGCTCTGTGAGTCGTGTGACTCCCCCTTTCCCGACTCCTGCGGGAACCTCCTGGAGGATCTCGGTCAGGAGCTTAGAACGTACATTGAGAATGTCCTTTTCGCTGAAGTCCGTCTTCAAGAGGCGAACGCCACAGTTGATGTCATAGCCCACCCCTCCGGGAGAGATGATGCCTTCATCGCGATCGAAGGCCGCTACACCACCAATGGGAAAGCCATATCCCTGATGAGCATCCGGCATGGCATAGGCCGCCCGCTGAATCCCTGGTAGGCAGGCCACGTTCTTAGCCTGCTGCAGGGTTTGGTCACGTTTTATCCCCTCGACCAACTGGGAAGAGCTGTAGATAATGGTAGGCACTTTCATATCCCCATGTCGGGGAATCTCCCAGGTGAATTGATCCAAGCGCTTGAGCTCCATATGGGCCTCACATATCCACCACCACCTGCACCAGGCAAGGAGCGCTCCTTTGAATCTGCATCTCGTTATAGGTGATGGCTTTCACGTCTCCAAAAATCTCGTACTGTCCCGATTGGATGTCTCCCCGAAATACAGTCTGAAGGCTGTATCCGGCATGCCCCTCAATGAGCTCAACGGATTCCACAGTTCCCAACAAAAACCGGCGGGTATCTAGAAGGAAGAGGATCTCTTCCAAGAAACCCAAAAGAAGCTGCTTCAGATCAATTCCTCTAACCTCACTAGCCTGAGTCTGTTTTAAGGCGATGGCTTGGACATCCCACATGAGTCCGGCCGTCGCCAGGGCTGCATTCTGAAAAGCTTCTTCCAAACTCTGGCCAAAGGCTTGGAATTTGGCATCCGCTGTGTGTTCCAGATACCTGTACTTCATGAGCGGCTTCCCAAGCTGAAGATCCCGGCGATCGTATGCTCACAGAAGGGACAGTGCCCCTCTTTGAGCTGGTTTTTTGTGATGGAGAAACCGTTACGGCCGATCACTTCCTGCTCACAGTTGGGACAAAACGTGCCCTCGGATTCTCCCCAGACATTGCCGATATAAATATATGACAAGCCCTGGTTCCTGCCGATGGCATAGGCTTTGCGCAGGCTTTCTACAGGCGTGGGCTGCGACTCTAAATACTGAAAATCCGGATGGAAACGGCTGATGTGCCAGGGAATGTCCACATCCACTTCCGCAATGAAAGCCGCGATATCGGTCAGTTCCTGCTCGGAATCATTCTGTCCGGGAATCACCAAAGTAGTGATCTCCACCCATATATTCAGCTCCCGCATCGTGCGGATGGAAGCCAAGACGGGCTCGAGACGGGCTCCGCACAGTTTTTGGTAATATTCATCCCGGAAGGACTTGAGGTCCACATTGCAGGCATCCAAATAGGGATGGATAGTATCCAAGGCTTCACGCGTCATGTATCCGTTGGTTACAAAATTATTCCCTAAGCCGGCATCCGAAGCGAGCCGGGCGGTGTCCAAAGCATATTCAAAGAAGATCGTCGGTTCGGTGTAGGTGTAAGAGATACTCATACACCCCTGTTGTTTAGCAGTGGCCACAATCTCCTCCGGACTTAAAGCACGACCGGAGAAGTCCTTTTTTTTGCCTTTGGAGTTCTGGGAGATCTGCCAGTTTTGACAAAAGGAACAGCGAAAGTTGCATCCACTGGTTGCAATTGAAAGCGATTGGCTTCCGGGCAAAAAATGGTAGAGTGGCTTTTTCTCGATCGGATCGATGTGGGCGGCGATGACCTCCCCATATACATGGGTGTACAATTTGCCCTCACGGTTCTGCCTCACACCACAGATCCCGAATTGATCAGGAGCAAGGCGACAGCGATGGCTGCAAAGCTGGCAGATGGCTTGCTTTCCATCCGACATTTCATAGAGCAAGGCTTCCTTTAGCACAGCTTACCTCTCAAACACCTCGATCAGGTTACCTTCTGGATCCTTGATAAAATAGATGAAGCGGTCTTTGTAGGCAATTTCAACAACTTCAGCACCGCGTTCTTCTGCCTCATGGCAGAATGACGCTTTGTCCTCGACGGTCAATCCCCAGTGGTTGTAGCCAGAGGTATCAACAGATCGGGCTTTGAGGTTCCATCCTGCTACGGTAAAAACCTCCAAGGTTATCTCACCCAATGACAGCTTGGTCATCCGGCAGTTCGCCGGCACCTCGAAAATCTGGCCCATCAGATCTTTTGAGAGCAGCCGGGATTCTCCCCGCACAAATCCCAGTTTTTCCACATAAAAAGCGATCAGTTCCTCCGGATTCGGAGTGAACAAGCCGATATGATTGCAGGTATAAGTCATGACGCATCCTTATGGTGATATTAACACCCTCAATATAAAACAATACCTGCAATTTGGAAAGCCCTCATGCGACCCACCCACCACCCTTGTATTAAGGACCCATGCCACCTCCGCTTCAAAGTGTCAACAGGAGCTCCTGATGGCAGCCGAGGAGAGTGGGGAGTATCATGGAAAATTGCGGGAGATTTGATGCAAGACCAAAAAGGAAATACTTATCTTTAACTAAGGCGAAATTAATGGCTTTCTCAGGAGGATAAGAATCGCCCTAGATGGTAAGGGATAAGCACTTCTACACTTGGAGGTCGGGATAGAACTCAGTGACTGAAGGGCAGAGCCGGGAAAGCGGGCACTGGGGACAGAGCGGCTTGCGAGCCGGACACAGGGCCCGACCGTGGTTGACCAAAAGGATGTTGAAGTCCAACCATTCCGAATGAGGAACGATGGCCAAGAGGTCCTGCTCGATCTTATCCGGATCCCTCTGCCGGCTTAAACCCAAGCGGCCAGACAGGCGTTTGACATGGGTGTCCACGGCTATGCCCTCCGCCTTATGGAATCCGCTGGAAAGCACGATATTGGCGGTCTTGCGGGCCACTCCGGGTAAGGTGATCAAATCCTGCATCGTGTCGGGCACTTGTCCCCCAAAATCGGACACGATCTTCCGGCAGGCGCCCATAATGTTTTTGGATTTGTTACGATAAAATCCGGTGGGGCGGATCTCGTCTTCCAATGCTTTCAAGTCTGCCGTTGCAAAGTCGGATGCTGAGGGATACTTCTTAAACAAACCTGGTGTGATCTCATTCACTTTTTTATCCGTACATTGGGCCGAAAGGATGGTGGCGATCAAGATCTGCAGGGGATTTTCGAAGGAGAGCGC
>JAUWSR010000228.1 GCA_030609975.1 Acidobacteriota bacterium
AGCACTGGAGAATGGTTGATCGAACACCCCTCTATCAAAAAGGTTTTCTTTTTTGGTCATAGGGAATCAGGTGAAAGCGTGGCTAGGAAATGTGTGCAGCATATGAAGCCTTTTGTCCTGGAAATGGGTGGAGGAAGCACGGCCTATGTCTGTGCAGATGCGGATATTGAACAGGCTGCTGCAGGATTGGCCTGGAGCAGTTTCTACTCCAACGGGCACTCTTGCGTGTCTACGGAGAGAATAGTTGTGGACGAGAAAATATCTGAAAAATTTTTGGCCAGGTTCAAAGAAAAAGTCGCAAACTTTCAGAGAGAATGGGAAGACAGGGCAAAACGAGGTGTAAATGATCTCTCGGACACAGCCTGCATGAATGAATTGATCGAGGAAGCGAAAGCCCATGGTGCCGATGTGTTTCAAGCAGGAAAGGTCTCTTCTCAAGAGAAAAACGCTCCGTTCACCTTTACGATTATTTCCTATGCCGCCCCTTCGATGCCGGTTTCCCAGAAAGAGATATTCGGTCCTGCCGTGGTGGTTCAGGCTGTCTCAAGCCTGGAGGATACCATTGCGGACGTGAACCAGAATTGCCCTTCCTTGGGTGTTTCCATCTGGTCTAGAAACCGTCGACAAGCCTCCTTTCTAGCCGAAAAAATATCAACCGGCATGGTTTGGATAAATGACTCAAGCTTTGGACTGCCCCATCTTCCTTGGGGAGGATCAGGGAACACCGGATGGGGGAGTCTCTTTTCGGAGTTTTCACTTCAGGAAGTAACGACACAAAAATGGATAAGCGTGCACCCGGCGAGATTTTCCCGGGCACGGTTCTGGTGGAATCCTTATACCCCACGAAAAGAAAAGTTGATGGTAAAGATCGCTGAGCATTTCCTATAAACAACTCTAAATCTCGTTAGGAGGAAGGCAAATGAAACACTTTGACGTGGATTCATGGCTGTGATAAATATGGGGTCAGGTCTTCATATTCCACATAGAGTTTCAAAATGCCAGTTTTTGAACAGAAAACCCGACGTGAGTTTCTTAAAACTTTGGGCGTGGGAGCAGCAGCGGCGGCGTTTCCGCTAAATTTGAGCAGGTGCCGGCCCGCATCGAAAAAACCCAATATCGTATACATCCTGGCGGATGACTTGGGCTATGGAGAACTGGGATGCTATGGACAAAAGTATATTCGCACGCCTCATATAGATAGTCTGGCTGCAGAGGGGATGAAGTTCACACAACATTATGCCGGAAGTCCGGTTTGTGCTCCTTCTCGGTGTGTCCTGCTTACCGGCAAGCACACGGGCCATGCCTACATTCGGAATAACGGCCGCCCTCCGGGCCGTCCCCATGATCCTGATAAAAGTATCTTTGCCGGACAGAATCCCATACCCGATTCTGAGATAACCATTGCTGAGCTTCTAAAACAGCAGGGCTATGCAACCGGGGCTATCGGTAAGTGGGGATTGGGCTCCCCAGGTTCCTCGGGCGCTCCCGACCGGCAGGGGTTTGACTTTTTCTATGGTTACAATTGCCAGGCCCATGCCCACAATCATTATCCTCGCTATTTGTACAGGAATAACCAAAAAGAAAATTTGGTAGGGAATGATCGTTCAGCGACAGGAGAACAATACTCTCAAGATCTCTTTATCAAAGAGGCCAAGGATTTTATTCGAATAAATCAGCACCGTCCCTTTTTTCTGTTTCTGCCATTCATTATTCCTCATCTGGCCATTCAGGTCCCGGATGAAACCTTAAATGAATATAAGGGAATAATTCCTGAAGCGCCCTATGAACATCGGGGATATATCCCGCATCCGTATCCGCGTGCCGCCTATGCGGCCATGATCACGCACATGGATAGAGGAATAGGAGAGATCTTGTCGCTTCTTAAGGAACTGGCTTTGGATGAGGATACCCTTGTCATTTTTTCCAGCGACAATGGACCTACCTATAACCGTTTAGGTGGGACCGATTCTGATTTTTTTGAAAGCGCTGGATCCTTTCGCGGCCGCAAGGGCAGTCTATATGAAGGCGGAATCCGTGTCCCCTTGATCGCTCGTTGGCTGGGGAACATTGAGGCTGGAGTCCAGACCGATCACCTCTCGGCTTTCTGGGATGTGCTGCCGACTCTATGTGATCTCACGGGAGCTGCGACTCCTGAATCCATCGACGGGCTCAGTTTTATGCCCACTTTGCTGAACTCGGGTAGCCAAAAACAGCATGACAGTCTTTACTGGGAATTTCCCGCTTATGGAGGGCAACAGGCCGTGCGTATGGGTGAATGGAAGGCCATCCGCACCAACCTCAAGAGAGACGATGCTGATCACTCCATCCAGCTTTACAATCTAGGGAAGGACATCGGTGAGACCAAAAACTTGGCGGATCAATATCCTGAGATCGCCGAACAAATCCGACGCATCATGCGCCACTCCCGCTTCGAATCCGAACTTTTTCCTTTCCCTGAGATCTATCAACGTAAGATGAAATAAAAAAGGGGGGACGGTTCTCTTTTTTCGCATGGAAAAAGAGAACCGTCCCCCTATTCTTATTCGTAGCGGAGGGCGTCGGCGGGGTCGTTGAGGGCGGCTTTAATGACCTGGAAGCTTATGGTTAAAACGGATATCCAGAAGGCCATCACACCTGCGATCAAAAAGATCTCGATTCCTATGTCGATCCGGTAGGCAAAACTGTGCAGCCAGCGGCGCATGGCCAAGTAAGCTACCGGCCAAGCGATCACATTTGCAACAAGCACCCATTTGGTAAATTCTTTGGACAGCAGGAACATGATATTACCAACCGGGGCTCCTAAGGCCTTGCGGATTCCGATCTCCTTGGTCCGTTTTTCTGCGGTAAAAGAGGCCATGCCATACAAACCCAGGCAGGCGATGAGAATGGCCAGAATAGAGAAGACCCCGAATATCTGTCCCAGCTTCTCCTCTGACCGATAAAGTTGATCGAACCTTTCATCGATGAAGTAATAATCGAAGGGGTAGTTGCGCCGGTATTCGCTCCACATTTTTTCTATCGCAGCCATAGTCTGGGGAACGTTTTCCGGGCGAAGCCTGACCGAGATCTGGTTGTAATTGGAGGGATCGATCTCAAACATGATGGGAGAGATCATCTGATGTATGGATTCGAAATGGAAGTCCTTCACCACACCGACGATCTTGCCTTTGCGTCTCCCATATTGAAAAGATTGCCCCACAGCTTCCTCTGAAGTCCAGCCGATTCTTTGAGCAGCGGTTTCATTTATTACAAACGCCTCTTGGGCATCCGTAGAAAATTCTCTCGAGAAGTTCCGTCCCGCCGCCATCTCGATCTCATAGGTAGGGATGAAATCGTAGTCGATACGCATCGATGCGAGGCGGAAATTGATAGGCTGGACGCTGGTGCCGCTGATCAATCGGGCGCTCGATGAATCCAGGAGTCGCCCTGATGGTACCCTTTTGGATGCAGCCACATTGACAACATCAGGGAGGGCTAAAAGCTGAGTGCGGATGGATTCATATCGGCTGCGGATGACGTTGTTGGTGGGGAGAACGACTACCTGTTCCTGGTTGAAGCCTAACTGTTTGGTCCAGCTGTACACGAGCTGTTTATAGACGGTGCCTACAGATATGATCAATACAATGGAGATCGCAAATTGAAAAATTACCAATACGGTCCGGAAAAGAGAACCTCGGGCTGAAGGACCTTGAGTTCCTTTTAACACAGCTACAGGCCGAAATGAGGAGAGAAATCTGGCTGGATAACTTCCAGCCACAACTCCCACAATGAATGCGATCAACAAAAGGCTCACCAGTACTCTCAGGTCTCCGATTAGACTGAGGGACAGATCCCGATCCACGAATCCACTGAACAGCGGCAGGGCGATCTTCACCAAAACAACAGCGATCAGCAAGGCGATAAAGGCAAGCAGGATGGATTCACTCAAGAATTGACGGATCAGATGCATTCTGTGGGCGCCCACCACCTTGCGCATGCCCACTTCACGGGCCCTTACTGAGGAACGGGCCGTGGAGAGATTCATGAAGTTGATGCAGGCGATCAGCAGAATAAAAAAAGCTATGGCCGAGAAGATATAGACATATACGATATCGCTGTTGGCTTCGATCTCAGAGTCCAAATGGGAGTGAAGATGGATGTCTGTTACTTTCCAGAGATGTAAAGCATGCCGCCTGAAGGGCTGCTTCCCTAGATGCCGTTCCATAAAACCATCCATTTGTACAGCTAACTTCTGGATAGGGTAATTTTCCGGCATCAGAAGATAGGTGGCGTAGTTATTGCTCCCCCAGTTTTGCAGTTCTTGTTGTCCGTACATTTGTTCGATGCTGGCAAATGATCCAATGACATCGAAGTGAAAGTGAGAGTTAGTCGGAGCTTTTTTGACCACGCCGGTGACCATGGCATCGATCTGGTTTTCGAATTTTAAGGTTTTGCCGATGGGCTCATCATTGCCAAAGTACTTAACCGCCATCTCCTCGGTGATCACGACTTTAAATGGATCCTGCAGCGCGGTATCCGGATCCCCCTCCACCAGGGGAAAGGTAAAGACTTTAAAGAAACTTGCCTCGGCAAATAAAACATTTTCTTCCAGGAAATGCTTATCCTCGTGGCTGACCAACATCCGGCCCGGTGTCGAAATTCGGACGGCTTCAACAATATCCGGGAAGTCATTGAGCAGAAGGGGAGCGATGGGAGGTGCAACATGTCCTAAATGAAGACTCGAGGTGCTGTCCTCGTTAAACCACTCCCGGGAGACACGGTAGATGCGGTCGGCGTTTTCGTGGAATCGGTCGTAGCTCAATTCATCCTGGACATAAAGCAGGATCAGAATGCAGCAAGCCATCCCAATGGCAAGTCCCAGAAGGTTGATGAATGAAAAGGCCTTATATTTGCTGATGTTCCGGAGGGCTATTTTAAGGTAATTTTTTAGCATAAACACGTCTTCCCTGACTTTTTACGAAGATATCTCCAGTATAACATTTGTACGCCTGAAAGCTGCAAATGTTACACTATTAAGATGAGTTTAGTTGTGATTTGGTTCTTTTTGTTTTCTTTCATTGGGGAGTGAAAACAATTTGACTTTGCCTAAAAGTTTAGGTAGGACTTATAGGAAGTTAAGGCCCGGTATAATGAAAAAGCACATTTTATGGTTCGCTGCAATCATAGGTTTAGTCTGTGCCGGTGCCCTATGGATATCTTATTCTTCCTGCCAGATCGAGGCTAAAAACGAAACGATCGACCTTGTCATTTTGCATGTTAACGATACGCATGGCCATCTATTCCCTTTCAATTACGAAAATCGAGAGGATGTGGGCGGGATCGCCCGCTTAGCCACCTTGATCAAAACCATCCGGGAGGAAAATAAGGATCACACACTGGTGCTGCATGCTGGGGATGTTTTTTCTCGTGGCGGACCGCTCACTGTGTATTATGCCGGTGAAGTCAACATGCTGGCTATGGACAAGATAGGCTATGATGCCTTTGTCCCTGGAAACGGAGAGTTCTATACGTTGGTGGAAAATCTCATTGCACAAACTTCACGCGTGGGATTCCCGACCGTGTTGGCCAATGTCTTCTATAGAGATAGCGGAGAAAGATTATACCCGCCTTACACAATTCTTGAGGTTGCAGGGATAAAGATCGGAATCCTGGGCTTAGGCTTTATTCGCGAAAATCATCCTTCGGCCTGGTCGTTGGAATACCAGGACCCTGTGGATGCGGCCTGCGAATTTGTTCCACTTCTCAAGGAAGATACAGATCTCGTTATCGCACTTTCCCATGTCGAGATCCAGGATTTTCCACGCCTGGTAGCAGAAGCACCGGGTATAGATATCCTCGTGGGTGGACATACGCATAATTTTTTAAAGTCTCCAAAATCTTTCCCCCGCACGGAAGGGGAGGGCGATGTCATTTTGGTCATGGCGGGGGAGTTTACGACCTGTTTAGGGCGTCTTGATGTTCAGCTCAAGCTGGATGATCAGGGTCAATATGTGATCTCGAAATATGAAGGCCGGCTTATTCCCATAAACAGCGGTATCGATGAAGATCCGGAGATAGCAGCGCTTTTGGAAAAGTATGCAGAGCCTCTTCAGGAAGTAGTCGCCACTGCAAAAGTAGGACTTCCTGACAATGACGAACCGAATTCCATCGGCAATTTTATCGTGAAGGCCATGCACACGCACATCGATGCGGATCTTGCTCTACTTTTCCGCCACTCTGTCCATGCCGCAATCCAACCGGGGGATATTACGCTAAACCACATATGCCGGGTTCATAAGTGGCGCAGCCGGATCGTGGAATTTTCCCTGATCGGATCAAAGATCCTGGAACTTCAGAAAACCAAGTCTGTATTTTGGGCAGGGCAAAAAACTGTAGATCCTACCATGGAATACACAGTCATTGCGGACGAGGCTTTG
>JAUWSR010000167.1 GCA_030609975.1 Acidobacteriota bacterium
AAGACCACGGGCCTTGGCCATGTGGATGGCTACGACGGTTCCCCTGTCTTTAAAACTGGCGGTGGGATTGAATATCTCGTTTTTTGCCCAAATCTGCGGCAGATCATAGGCTTTGCTGAGCCGAGACAGCTCGAGCAGGGGAGAGTTCCCCTCGCCTAGATGGAGAGTGGGATCGATCGCGGACAAGGGGAGAAAGTCTCGGAATTTATTGAGGGGATTGAGTTCGTCCTCGTGGATATGGCAGAGAGCAGTCGGTAGGGAAACCAGCATGGGATCGCCGCAGTCCGGGCAGAACTGAAACATGGGGTCCCCAGGTTGTTTTTTGCCACACATGACACATTCAAATTCGATCATTCCAGCCTCTCCAGATGATGTTTATGCTTACAGTGTATAACAATTAACCTGATTTATCCCAATATTGATATTACCAATAAAAAAGTATTCCCGGATTTTACCTTTTTTACCCTTCGGGCGAGCTGATCTGGTGATATGTATTCAGCAATATTATTATCGCGAGCAGAGCGTAGTTAGGAATGGGGACTCTTTATTTTGTTGCTAACAGTAGAGTACAGGGATAGAATGAAGACGTAGACTGATGGAAAGAAACGACAATTACTTCATGCGGCTGGCTTTAGATGAGGCGGAGAGTGCTGCAGCCAAGGGAGAAGTCCCGGTAGGGGCGCTGGTTGTGGCTTCGGGCGAAGTCCTCGCATCCGGATATAATGAAAGTATACTTAGCTCCGATCCCACCGCGCATGCTGAGATCGTGGCTTTAAGGAAAGCTTCTCGATTGTGTAAAAATCACCGACTCCCGGACTGTGACCTCTACGTGACGCTTGAGCCCTGTGTGATGTGCCTGGGGGCAATGGTGCAGGCACGGATCCGGAGACTGATATTTGGGGCCTATGACCCTAAATCCGGGGCGGTCGAATCCATCTTGCGTTTTCCCTTTGAACGTACCAATCACCAAATTGAAATAATAAGTGGAATTTTAGCTGAGGAATGCGGTAAAATCTTGAGAGAATTTTTTAAAGTGAAACGCTGAACTCATCTCTCGCGGAGAGGTGGCCGAGTGGTTGAAGGCGACGGTCTCGAAAATCGTTATCCTGATATTTCAGGATCGTGGGTTCGAATCCCACCCTCTCCGCCATTGATTCTTCTTTTTCTCCATAACCGTATCGGAATATGGTCTTTTAGGATAAAAGACCCTACAAGGGAGGCGCATCGGCGATTTTGTCTATGGGAAAAAGCGCGACTGCTGATGTTTTTGAGAAAAATTTACTTGAAGTCATTGTCATTTTAGGATAATTTCTGGTATAAAGATTTTGATTCGGAGGACTTGGCACTCTGGAAGGAGAGTTTAGATGAAAGATAAAAAGAACTGGGTTTGGCTGTTGCTTTTCGGTTCGCTCTGGGGAATTAGTGAAGTTGCTGCTGGAGGAGTTTTATACGCAAGCGAGATCCCCCATTCATCTATTTTCTTAACCGCATGGGCGGTGTTGATCTTGGCTGTGGCTCGGGGAGTTGCGAATAAACCTGGTTCGTCTATGGTCGTCGGGATTGTCGCCACTCTCTTCAAGTTGATCAACGCATCGCCCTTTATCTGCCACCTTTTGGGAATATTCGCCCTGGGCGTTGCTTTCGATATCGCAGCTTCACTGCTGATGACGGAGGAGAGAAAATCGGCTATCCGCAATGCCTTAACCGGTATCGTTTCCGCTTACTGCGGCTATGCTCTCTTTGCCTTCCTTATCACCTATGTTATCCGCTACGATATCTGGGCTGCCGGAGGCTGGCCCAAAGTCGCCAATCATATTTTTGTGGGAGGCAGCATTGCCGCCTTGATCGGCGCGGTTATGGTGCCTGTCGGATATTTAATAGGTACCAGCAGCCATGTCTGGGCAGAACGCCGTCCCCGTTGGATCTATGCAGCCACTTTTGCTGGCGCTGTGGTCCTCTGGGTTCTGGGACGTTTCGTTGGATAGTTATTAATCGATTCTCGTTTTTTCTAAGGGCTCTGATAAATGTCTGAGGATTCCCTCTCTATCTTGATCAAAGAGGTTCCTCATTCTGTTCCCAAAAACGCCTCTCTCCGGCAGGTAAAAAAAGAATTTAAACCGGACGCCGATGTCATGGTTGTTAATGGTTTTCCCGCAGAGGAAGAGATTCTACTCAACGACGGAGACCGCGTGGTCCTGATCAAACGGGGAGAAAGACCTTCGCATGAGGACCTGGATGCACAAATGGCAGCTCGACATACCCCTGGTGTACATGAACAAATGCAGAAAGCCGTGGTGGGAATCGCCGGCCTGGGAGGCCTGGGTTCGTCCGTGGCGATCGCTTTAGCCCGCATGGGTATCGGAACCCTTATTCTGGTAGATTTTGATGTGGTCGAACCCAGCAACCTGAACCGGCAGCAGTATTTTGTAGAGCATCTGGGGATGCTGAAGACCGAGGCCATGGCTAAGATCCTGGCATCTGTGAATCCCAAGGTTCGTGTGCTTGTACATAATCTGGTATTGGACAGATCCAATCTCGTCTCGATCTTTCAAGATGCGGATATAATCGTGGAATGCTTTGACCGGGCCGATCAGAAAGTCATGATCCTGGAAGCAGTGGATGAGTTTTTGCCGGAGGCCTATTTTGTAGGGGCCTCAGGACTCGCGGGTTATGGTGAAAGCAATACCATTCGGTCGCGCAGCTTAGGGAATATGATTTTTCTGGTGGGAGATCTCATTAAAGCGGCTGAGCCTGGGCAGGGTCTCATGGCTCCCCGAGTGGGGATCGCAGCCCACCACCAGGCTAACCTGGTCGTCAGCTTGATCATGGACCCGCAAAAAACAGCGGCTGAGTTGGAAGATATCCTGGACTGAATCCTACTCGCCCAGAGCCATCGTTGCCCTCAATACAGCGTCCATCTCCTCGGGCGTATTGTAATGGGCAGAGGACAAGCGAACGGCATCCGGCCATCCCAGGGCCTTCAGGGGTATACTCGAGTAGGGATCCTGGATGCGTGCGGCTAGGCGCACATGGTGTTCCTGATTGTAACGCCGCATGGCCTCCGAAGAATCCATTCCAGCTACTCGGAAAAGGAAGATACAGAGGCGGTTACCGATTTCCTCGGTCATTCCGCAGGGTTGTGCATGCGATATCTGACGAAGGCCCGGGAGTTTATCCGTCCCGTTTATGGCCCGATGCAGAAGGGCCTTCATGTGGCTGTGGATGGCATCTTTCGCCGCCACCATCTGCTCACGCCGGTCTGCAGAATCCGTGAACTGGCTTCCCAGCCAGCAGAGATAGTCGACGGCCGCCGACCAAGCCATGTACATGGGGTGGGCCGGGGAACCGAGCACCCAGTCCGTCTCAGGTTTTCCCATGAGCTGCCAATGGGGGAGCTTGGAGAGTCTCTCAGAGACATGAGCAAAACCGATGCCCTTCACACAGTAGGCTTTATAAGGCCCGAAGGCATATGCGTCGGCGCCGATATCCTCCACGTCGATGGGTCCGTGAGGAGCGTACTGAACAGCATCTACCAGGGTGTACAGGTCGGGCTTGATTCTGCGTGCTTCTTCGATGATAGCTTTAGCGTCATTGATAGCGCCTGTCTGGTTGGATCCATGCTGAAACACCAGCATTCAGGTGTCTTTGTCGATCAATTCCAGGATATTCTCAGGGGGAACGGAGCTCGTCTCCCGGGACAATTTGGCCACGCGCCACTCCTTGCCCATGTTTTCGGAGAAATATTTGGTGGGGCTTAAAACAGCGGGATGCTCGAGTTCAGTCGTAACGATATTGTTTCCGGGGATATGGCTGACAACGGTGTTGATCACGCGGAAGATAGCGTGGGTTGCGCTTTGGGCGGGCATGATCGCACCGGTTTTAGCACCTAGAAAGAGTTTGACATCCTCGATGCCCTTAAGCACTGCATCTACGACATGTTCTGAAGCAGGATTGAAGCGGTAGAGTTCATCGGGCAAGGCATTCTCATAAGCCAAGGTTTCCATGACCTTTTTGAGCCTTAGGGAGCCTCCTGAGGCTTCGAAATATACCCTGTGGCCGGTGTAAGGATCCCAATTTACATACAGGAACTTTTCCCGGACCTTCTTCAAAAGCTCCGGTGAAAACAGTTTATGATCGGTGGTTATGTTCATGTTTCATGCCTGCTCAATGTTGTTGATTTGTCTAAAATATATTATCAAATATTGACTCTCAGTAAAAGCCATATTTTAATATGTAATCGTAAATCCTAATGTTGACTAACAGATTGCAGCTATTTCTCACGATTGATTGGTGTATTCTTTGCAAACAGGGGAAAAAGTTGATATTATTAAAAATATATTTTGCCATAAAGGAGATGTTATGAGTATAAACAAGATCCTGAATAATATTGACGAGGTTCTGCTCATGGGTCCGGGACCGTCCTCGATCCATCCTTCGGTATACGAAGCCATGAGCCAAAGCACCCTGGGGCATATGGATCCCTATTTCATTAAGATCATGGATGAGACAAAAGCCTATCTGCAAAGCATCCTGCAGACTGAGAATCACCTGACCCTTCCCATCTCAGGAACAGGTTCAGCCGGGATGGAAACTTGTTTTGTGAATCTGATCGAGCCGGACGATCCTGTCTTGATCCTGATCAATGGTGTTTTCGGCAAACGTATGGAGGACCTCGCTGGTAGACTGGGTGCTTCCGTGGATGTCCTGGAATTCGAGTGGGGAACACCCGTTGATGTCGACCGCGCACAGGAGCAACTGAAACAAAGAGAGTATAAGATACTGGCGGTCGTGCATGCTGAAACCTCAACCGGGGTGCGGAATCCTGTGCCAGAGATCGCAGAGCTCGTACGTGACAAGGACACTCTATACCTGGTGGATACGGTGACCAGCTTAGGAGGGATAGAGATAGCGACGGATACATGGGGTGTGGATGCGCTCTACAGCGGAAGCCAAAAATGCCTGTCCTGCCCTCCGGGAGTAGCGCCGGCCACTTTCTCTGATAAGGCAGGAGAGTCCATCGCCAATAGAAAAAACAAAGTTCCCAATTGGTACCTGGATATGAACATGCTCACCTCGTATTGGGAGGGGCAGAGCCGGGTTTATCATCACACCGCTCCCATCAACATGCTCTATGCCTTGAACCAGGCCCTGTATCTGATCATGGAAGAAGGCCTGGAAAATGTCTTCCACCGTCATCTGGAAAATCATAAACTTTTGGTCACCGGCCTGGAAAGAATGGGGATCCGTATGCTGGTGGAGCCTGAGTGCCGCCTGCCAATGCTCAACTCCATACACCTTCCTGAAGGAGTGGATGATGCTGAGGGCCGCCGCCGGCTGCGTCAGGAATTTAAGATCGAGATCGGGGCGGGGCTGGGGCCTCTGGCAGGAAAGATCTGGCGCATCGGCCTGATGGGACACACCGCACGTCCGGAAAATGTCGAAAGGATCTTGGCCGCTTTGGAGGAGATCCTCCCTTAACCTGACTCATCCCAATGTCGATATTTTTTACCCTTGGGGCGAGCTGATCGTGGTGATTTCACACATTATCATAACGGAGCATCATAAGATTGCCGAGCCTGTTCCGAGCGTAGTGAGGAATCTTCTTCGCTCCTCGCAACGACGTCTGCAGCAATCTCAACTCGTGAACAGGTCAGGTAGGATCAAATATTTTGATAATTTTTAAATTTAGGATGACATCGTTTTAAAAAAATAATATAAATTAAGCATCGTACCAAAATAGCGGATAGGAGAGAGAAAATGGCCCTTGGATATGTCGGAAAGATCTTAAAAGTCGACCTCAATCAACTTTCTTTTGAGACCATCGAAAAGGATGAATATTTTTACCGCACCTTTATGGGTGGGAGCGCGATGGCATCCTACTTTCTGATGACGGAGATGGACGGCGGCGTGGATGCATTGGGGCCGGACAATGTTTTGGCCATCACGACCTCCATCCTGACGGGGACTCCCCTGGCAGGAGCCAACCGCTACACAGTGGCAGCCAAGTCTCCCTTGAACGATGGCTTTGGAGAATCCGAAGCGGGAGGTTTCTTCTCGATCGAACTGAAAAAAGCCGGCTTCGATGCCATTGTGGTGAAGGGCAAAGCCCCTAAGCCGGTCTATCTTTGGGTACATGATAGCGAGGTGGAGCTGCGGGATGCTTCCCATCTCTGGGGCCAGGACACAGGATATGCTCAAGATACGATCCGAGCTGAACTCGACGATGACAAGATCCAGATGATCGCTATCGGCCAGGGTGGAGAGAACCTGGTGCGGTATGCTTGTGTCGTTCAGGATCTGCGCCATGCCAATGGCCGCAGCGGTATGGGTGCGGTCTTCGGGTCCAAGAACCTGAAGGCCGTTGCCGCCCGGGGAACTCAAAAACTGGAGTTTGCTCATCCGGATAAGCTGAAAGAATTGAACAGTTTTTTTGTTAAAAACATGAAGGATCACCCAGTCTGTCAGATCCTCAAACAAGGAGGCACCCTGGGCTGGGATATGGAAGACCTGGATGCCGACGGAGTGCTGCCCACCAAAAATTTTAAAGGCGGTTCCTTTGATAAGGTGGAATCGGTCTCCTTTAATCGTTTGACCGAAACAGTGCTTTCCGGACGCGACACCTGCTATGCCTGTCCCATTCGCTGCAAGCAGGAAGCAGCCGGTGGTAAATTCGATATCGATCCTCAATTTGGAGGTCCGGAGTATGAGACATCGGGTGCCTTCGGTCCTAATATGCTGGTAGATGATATCGAGGTGATCGCTAAGGCACATGAACTCTGCAACCGCTATTCCTTGGATACCATCGATGCCGGCATGTCCATTACCTTTGCCATGGAGTGCTTTGAGAACGGAATCCTGACAGCTGCGGATATGGATGGCTATGAGTTGAAATTCGGCAACGGCGAAGCGGCCCTGGAAATGGTCAAAAAGATCGCCTTCCGTGAAGGATTCGGAGATCTCTTAGCGGAGGGGGCCTGGAGAATGGCTGAGAAGATCGGCCAAGGCTCAGAAAAATATGTTATGACCGTGAAAAAACAGGCTTTTGCCATGCATGAGCCCCGTGGCAAGAACAACATTGCCTTGGCTTATGCTCTTTCTGCTACCGGAGCGGACCATATCGAGGCTGCCCATGACATGCCCTTCGAAGAGGGACGCTGGGCTGTTCCCGATCTTTATCCTATCGGTCTTCTGAAGGGCGTTCCTGCGAGAGCCTTGATTCCCAAAAAGATCCGGTCGTTCTTTTACAAAAAGCAGGTCTACAGCGTCTTTAAAACCCATTACCGGTGGTTTTTTTCCGCCCGCCCCGCAAGGCTGTTCCGGCGCAAAAAGGTCGGCGAAATGGTGGCGGCCGCAACAGGGTGGGAAACCAGCCTCTTTGAGATCATGCTGTTGGGAGAACGGACCAACACGCTGGCGCGTGTGGTTTTAACGCGGGAAGGACTTACCCGGAAGGATGATGAGCTGCCGGACCGTATGTATGAGCCGTTGGAAACTGGGATCCTGACCGGCACTGCTCTTGATCGAGAAGAGATGACAAAGGCCCTCGATCTTTATTATGAGATGGCAGGCTGGGACGTTGAGACCGGTGTCCCTCGTGAAGCTCGCCTTCACCAGCTCAACATCGCCGACCTCTCGCAGTTTTAGCCGCCGCCCGAGATAGGAATAAATGAAATTAAATCCCCATCCTTCAAAATTTTACCGCTCTTTATGAAACTCTCCGCAAATTCCTTGTTGATGAATATGCGGGCACTTTTTTCCAGGTAGTCCTTCCAAGGGATGTTAAAGCGGTCGATGACCGCAGCAATAGCCGCTTCCGGGTTAATGGGGAGATCAAGATCCATATCTCTTTTGCCTGAATACCTCTGCATCAGCGTGATGAACCTTAAGTGGACGCTGGCTGTTTTCGCGGTCATTATCTTATTCAGTTTCCTCTAGCTTTCTATCTTAGCCGCAAATAAGTGGACATTCAAGCGCATAAACATTCTCAGTGAGGTCTTATGATCTGAAACGTTTTGAAATCACTTGATAACATGGAAAGATCAGGTATAGATTTGAAAGGACGCGTCCGCAGATAAGAGCTGTGGCGGCAGCCACAGCTCCCACCAAACCGGAGATGTGGATAGTGAGAAAGAGCA
>JAUWSR010000113.1 GCA_030609975.1 Acidobacteriota bacterium
CCGAATTCTTCATTCATGAACAAAACCGCTCTGATCGTCCGCTTGGGCTTGATCCCTAATTCCTTGAGAAGCAGCAGCGCCGCCAACGATTGGGCACAGCCGGCACCATCGTCATGGGCGCCATGACTCAGGTCCCAACAATCAAGGTGACCTCCCAGCAGGACGATCTCGTCGGGCTGATCACTTCCCGTGATCTGGCCCACTACATTGTAGGATTGGACATCCTCAAGGTTTCGACAATTGAAGTTCATGTGGAGGCGTACCTCAGGATCTAGCTCCAATGTCCGGCTCAGGATATCCGCACCTTGGGTGCTGACACAGGCTGCGGGAAGGGGAGAGGCATCAGGCGAATAGCGCAGCATCCCGGTGTGGGGGAGATCGTCCAAGCTCGTGGTCAGAGATCGGACCAGAGCGCCTACCGCACCCACTTTTGAGGCTTCCACAGCTCCTTGGGTTCTTTGGTTGGCGGCTTGACCGTAAGCACTGAAGGTATTTAAAAGGGCAGGGTCCAGGGGACGGTTAAAAAATATTATCTTTCCCCGGGCCTTTTCTCCGAGTTCACGGAGTTCTTGGAAGCTTTGAACCTCGGTAACCTGAGCGTCTATTCCGTTCTCTGGGGTGCCAATGCTTCCCCCAATGGCTGCGATGGAAAGAGGTTGAGAGCCATAGGTGGAGGAGAGAAGACGAGCTTTGGCTGTGCTGCCTCGGATCCAGTGAGGGACCATGGTGGGTTCCAAGTGCACGGATTCGAAACCAAATTCAAGCATGAGCTGTCGTGTCAGTTCCACTGCTGCTGCTGCTTGGGGAGACCCGGCTAGACGTGGTCCAGTGTCCGTGATCTGTCTCAAAATGGCATAGGTATACTGTTTTGTCAGACCCAATTTCAACAGGTTTTGTGCGGTGTCTGCGTGCGTTATCTTTTTTTGTCCTGAAATAAGCGAAACCAAAAGCATCGATGTTATCCCACTCACCAGAAAGAATCGACCTGTGCTGTGTTTAGCAGAACCGAACATGACTCCTCCTTGGGCTTGGTTTTAGAGGGGAATATTATACTTCAGCAGGATATTTATTGACATTGAGAAAGAGGTGGGCGATATTTATAGAGACCAAGGGGGTCGAAATGAGCATGAAACTTGTAAGTGCTGCCTTTCAGGAAGGGGGAACGATCTCTGAAAAATTTACGTGTGATGGTGCAGATCGGTCACCTCCCTTAAATTGGGACGGAGTCCCGGACGAAACCAAAAGCTTGGTCCTTATCCTGGATGATCCGGATGCTCCCATGGGGACTTGGGTCCACTGGGTCGTTTACAACCTCCCTCCCACGATCGGGGGATTATCCGAGGGCGTTGTTCCTGAACGCGAAATCAAGGGCGGTGGACTCCAAGGGATGAACGATTTTCGCAAAATCGGATACGGAGGACCCTGTCCTCCTGCGGGAGAACATCGCTACTTCTTTAAACTGTATGCTCTGGACACGGTCTTTCCCTTTGCCGCGGGAGTGACCAAAGCTCAGCTGATGATCGCCATGGAAGGGCATGTTATCGAGGAGACCCATCTCATGGGACGGTATCGACGTTGATCTCCCTGGAATAAAACACATCTATCCCTCTCTATCGAAAACGGCTCTATATAAAAATATAACATCTGTCCATTATTTGTGACATTCTTGCTAATTATTCCCTATTTGTTTCCCAGGAAATATTTGGTACAAAAATTGCATACCAGGATGGGTTAGATTGCTGAGCAGATATAAATATGATAAAATCTATAAATACAGTAGACATAGTCTGTGGCTATTGCAATCATTCGCTTGTATCCTTTAATATAGATGAAGGAGTTTGTTGTGAAGAAGGAGAGGCTCTTTAAATTAAAGCCCAGCGTGGTTTTTGTCTTGATCTTGACTGTAAGCCTGTTTTCTCAGGGTTTGCATGCTCAATATTTCGGACGTAACAAAGTTCAGTACAAATCGTTCGACTTCAAGGTTCTGAAGACCGAACACTTCGATATCTACTATTATCCCGAGATGCGTCCGGCTGCAGAACAAGCGGCACGTATGGCTGAACGCTGGTATGCGCGTTTCGCCCGGCTCCTGAGCCATGAACTGCGGGGCCGGCAGCCTCTGATCCTCTATGCCAACTCGCCGGCCTTTCAGCAGACCACGACCATTCCGGGTTTTATTGGTGAAAGCACGGGTGGCGTAACCGAGATGTTCAAGCGCAGGATCATTCTACCTTTAGGCGCTTCCCTGGCAGCTTCGGATCATGTGATCGGCCATGAGATCGTCCACGCCTTCCAGTTCGATATCTCGTCGCAAGGGCTTTCTGGATTTGCCGGCGGTCATCCTGGCATGAGCATGCCTCTCTGGATGATAGAGGGGATGGCCGAGTACCTTTCCATCGGTGCCGATGATCCCCAGACAGCCATGTGGATGAGGGATGCGACTCAGGGGGAGAAGCTGCCCAAGATCGAGGATTTGATCGATACCTATGAGTATTTTCCCTACCGCTGGGGGCAGTCTCTCTGGGCCTACATAACCGGCGAATATGGTGATGAGGCTGTGGCAACGATCATGAAATCTGCCGGCCGTATGGGAGGTTATGAAGCCGCTATCCAGCGTGCCTTGGGCGTCTCTTTGGAGGAGCTGGCCCAAGGATGGCACGAAGCCATGCTGGCGGCTCACAAGCCGCTGCTGGACGAAACCGACCTTCACGACGACCGCAGCCGCCTGGTGGTAGAGGGTGGAAAATACAATAGGTACAACATCGCGCCTTCACTCAGCCCCGACGGTAAATCCATGGTTCTGCTTTCGACCCGTGATATGTTCTCCATCGACTTGTTTCTTGCTGATACGGAGACGGGGGAGTTCACGAAAAAACTCATCAGCACCGCTACCAATCCTGAGTTTGAGAGTATCCAGTTTATCAATTCGGCGGGCAGTTGGGACGCTTCCGGAGAACGCTTTGTATTTGGAGCCATCAAAAAAGGCGAACCTGTTCTCTCCTTTATCGACATCCCCCGTAAAAAAAAATATAAAGAGGTCAAATTTAAAGGCTTGGGTGAGATCCTCCATCCTTCCTGGGGGCCTGATGGCCGTTTTGTGGTCTTTTCAGCTCATCATGCTGGATATTCCGATCTTTTCCTTTATGACATCGAGGAAGATAAACTGGAAAGCCTGACCGACGATCCCTATGCCGACATCCAGCCGGACTGGTCTCCGGACGGACGCTATATCGCCTTTGTGACGGAACGGTTTTCCACCGACCTCTCGCTTTTGGATATCGGTTCCCCGGAACTTGCGCTTGTGGATATGGAGACCCGTGAGATCTCTCAGGTACCGGGTTTCAGAAGTGCCAAGAATATCAATCCCCAATGGGCGCCGGATTCACGCAGTTTGTTTTTCCTTTCCGACCAGAACGGCATCACCAACATCTACAATTATGACATGAACAGCCGAGAGATCACGCAGGTTACAAACCTCTACACCGGGATCAGCGGCATAACCCCTATGAGTCCCTCCCTTTCCGTGGCGCAGGATTCGGGACGCATCGCTTACAGCTTTTATGAAGATGGTAACTACAATATTTACGCCATGGACGATGTCTCCAGTGCCCATGGCGAGGATCCGGTCGCCTTCGATGATACCAATCCCTCAGTGCTGCCTCCTCGAACTGAGGCTGGAGGGGAGCTGCAGGCACTGATGGCCAATCCTCTCTTCGGACTGCCTGAAGAAGCTGAATATGAGCAGGTGGATTATCGCCCCAAACTGAAACTGGATTACATCAGCCAGCCATCCCTTGGTGTCGGAGTCGATCGTTTCGGTGCCTATGCGGCCGGCGGCATATCCTTTAACTTCAGCGATATGATGGGATATCATAATCTGGCCTCGACTTTCATGATCAGTGGACGTATCGAGGAAACTGTAGCTGTGTTGTCCTATCAGAATACCCAAAACCGTATCAACTGGGGGGCTGCGCTGCAAAGGATCCCGTATGTGTATGGTGGGTATAACTTTGGCTATCGTGACTGGAACGGTGAACCCGCTTACTTTGAACAGGAGCTGATCTATCGCCAGATCAATTATGATGTCTCGGCTTTTGGCACCTATCCCCTGAGCCAGGTCCAACGGTTTGAGCTTTGGGGAGGATACCGGATCCTCGATTTTCAGCGGGTGGTGTATACATACACCTACAGTATGTTTGACAGGTTCCTGCTGAACCGGGATAAACAGAAACTGCCGGCACAGGACAGCCTCTATATGGCCTATGCCAGAGCTTCCTTGGTGTACGACACCTCGATGTTTGGAGCTACGGCACCGATCATGGGGCAGAGCTATATCCTTCAGGCTACCCCCAATTTCGGATCGATAAACTACTGGCAAGTCCTGGCTGACTATCGTCGCTATCTTATGCCGGTGCGTCCATTTACGCTGGCGTTTCGTTTTATGCATTATGGCCGCTATGGCGCAGGGGCTCAGGACCAGCGCTTGTACCCGATCTATATGGGCTACGAAACCCTCCTGCGTGGTTACACCAATTTCAATGCCCTCGAAGCCGGTTCGCCCGATTCGGTCTACTATCAGTTGTTCGGGAGCAAGATGCTTATGGCTAATTTTGAGCTGCGCTTCCCCCTCTTTCAGCTCCTGGGAGTGGGCGGAGGATGGTACGGTATCCTACCCATGGATGTCTACACTTATTTCGATACGGCGATCGCGTGGTATGATAGCCCACTTGCCAGTGAACAACCCTGGTTCTTGGGCGGTGACCGCCGGCCGCTGTCCAGTGCTGGGGTAGGATTGCGCATGAATCTCTTTGGCTATTTTGTTATGGGCGTGTCTTACTCCTATCCTTTCGACCGACCCTTAAAAAACGGGTATTTCCAGATTACGCTGTGGCCGGGATTTTAGTATATGCAAACGCGGAGGTTCTTGAGAACAGGCTTCCTCAACATCCTTTTCCTACTAGGCTTTCTCCTGCTTATGTTCGCACTAGGCAGTCATGTGCTTATTGGTGGGGAAGGCAGCCTTAAGATCATCCTCTTGGCCCTTATCGTCCTGGTCCCCAGCTCGATCTGTGTGCTCTTTTACTACCTTCAAGACCGGCGGGAACCTGAGCCGGTGGAATACGTCGTGTATGCTTTTCTCGCTGGTATGGCGGCTGCCAGCCTGGGGCTCATCCCGCTATGGGAATTATTTTATAGGGTTCAGGACTGGATCTTTGTTTCTTCCCGCTCGTTTTTACAGGGGACTTTTCTGGTGGTTGCTCCTTTGGCGGCGGCAAGTCTCTACGCGGTTGTCCGCTACGTATTCTATCCTTTAAAGGAGTTTGATGAGCCGGTAGATGGGATGGTCTATGGAGCTGTGACCGGCGTTGGATTAGCATTTGTAATCACGATCCATCATCTGGTCACCCGTCCGGATTGTACGTTGTTCGTTATCGCCTCAGTGGCCACTTCCTACACTCTGATCTATTCCGCTGTGGGATCGTTGATAGGCTATCTACTGGGGCAGGTTAAATTTAGACACAAGAATCTTGAGGCCTATGCTCTGTTTTCCCTCCTGCTGGGAACACTGCTTCTAGGTGTTTTCTACAGCGTGAACGATTTAATTTTCTTAGAGGCCTATGCGGGAGCATTCTTCCTCTCTTTTGGTCTGGGACTCGCTTATGCGCTTATAGTGTTGGCCTATGGAACCTGGCAGATGCGGAGATTGACGGAGGCCGACCAGCATGCAAAGGTTGTCGTCTGCCGCAGATTTGACCGGCTGCCTAGTCTTTTGATCGTTTTGTTCCTGGTTGGGGCTGTATTTGTGTCTGCCCGAGGTCTCAAAGGACAGCGGTTTGACATACCCGAGTTTGGAATTCATATTTATTACCCCAATTCGTTTTCTGCTTTTCCTTTTGAAGATGCTTTCTCATCCAAAGTCGTTTCCTTTGATTCCATGCAGATGTTATTTTCCTGCCGGGGTCCCGAGAACCTCCCTGTGAATATCAGCATTCGGACCCATCCTCTCGAATCCAAGCCTGATCGGTTCGATGTTGTTCGTTATGTTGAAGCTGCCGAGACCGAGAGCCTCTCCACCCGCTTGATATCCGTCGGAGGAATAAGAGGAACTCGCGTGGCCTACAGTTATTTGGTCGAGGCCCAGGAGCTTGATCAAGTGTTTCCCCGTCTGATGCAGACTTACTGCGATGTGATCTTCCGGGGAGATTCCGCTCTGGTTTTCACTTACAGAGCGGGAGCGGGCTATTTTGAGCAAGGGCTGTCCGAATATACCAAAATTTTAAAAAACCTGCGTTGGGAGGACGAATGAGGCGGCGGGGAAGGTGCCGGCGAACTCTGGGATTTGTTTTCACCGCCATCTGCCTTTGTTACCAAGCGATGGCCCAGGAAGTCCCTTCGGATTTTTCCCCCTTTGTTCGGCTTGGACACCTGATGAAGGTTTCGATCTACCGGAATCCAGTCTTTGATCCCAGTGGGCAGGACGTCCTGCATCCTGGTGATCTGATTAAAGAAGAGACGGTACAGATGCCTGTCGGATCAGGGACCATTATCAGTGCAGAGGGTTTGATCCTTACCAATTGGCACGTCTATCAAGTGGAACCCCAGTATCAGTATGATCCTACCTCCCGCTCTTTGCGGGTTGCGGAAAAGATGGGCGATGCCATGTTGGTCTATCGGCTTCATGATAATGATCCTTTGAAGATCCCTGTCCTCCAGTATCTGGCGGCTCCTCTCAGTTTGGATGAACAACATGATACCGCCCTGCTAAAGATCGTAGCAGATTCAGAGGGGAATGAGCTCGATCCACGTGATTTTTCCTATGTGCCGCTGGGGAATCCGTTTGGAATGAAGATCAACGCCGATATCACCGTCTTAGGCTATCCAGGCAAGGGCGGGGACACGATCACCATGACAGAGGGGAAATTTCTGGGCTATTACCGCGAAGAACGCTTCCCAGGCCTGGATGGATTCATCAAGACCAATGCCGCCATGGCGCCTGGAAACAGCGGAGGGGCCGCCCTGAATGAGTTGGCTTTGGTCGGTGTTCCCACTGCCGTGACTCTCCCCAGCCAGGCAGGCTCTGACCTGGGCTATATCCACCCCGTCACTTGGGCTTTAAAAGGGTTCGCTGTGGCCGAGTTCAAATTCGGACTTCACCCTCCGAAGATACCCAACCACTGGCTTTCCAGCCCCTACAATTCCGACGAGACCGGCCAAAATGTTTACGTTCTGGGTTCCATCGTTTCAGCCAATGCCAACCGAGGTGTGAACGGCCGTGTGATCGTGGCTCGTCCGGATCGAACTTTGGCAGCGATACGTAAACTGCATCAGGAACTGGAGACAATGGCCACCATTTATCTTGCTCATCAGATGCGAGATTTTGGACTTCCGGTCGAAGAGATCGGTCGCCGGTTGGACCTCAGCATGTCCCAAGTGAAAGAGATAATGACCTTTGTGTTCTCCGATGAGAACCTATCTGAGGATGTGCGCAACTATATCCAGGGCGAATTCTTTTATGAGCACACCGAGAGTGATCCGGAAGGATTTTTCATCCTCAGCATTCCTCGCGAGAGAAAAATTGTATTTCATATCGTGAAAGAGGGATATCATCCATTTTCCCGGCAATATATTACCGAGGACGGGAGCGTTCAAGATCTTGGGCGCTTGAAGATCTATGGATATTAAGGAGTACTGCTTGGAAACCTATCAAGAGCGTGTGGACACGCGTTTAGCGGAATGGACCCGAGCGCATTTTCTTTCCCGGCTCTGGCAGAAGGATTCTACCCTATGGGCTTCCCGTTCCACCCCTGAACTCAGTGATCGCTTGGGCTGGCTGGATCTGCCCCATACGATGATTGAGCATCTGAAGGAGCTGAATGCGTTTGCCGGACAGATCCGATCTGAGGGCTTCACGAAAGTGGTCCTTCTGGGGATGGGCGGTTCGAGTTTGGCACCCGAGGTCTTCCAAAAGGTGTTGGGAAAAACACCCGGTTTCCCTGAGCTTCTAGTTCTGGACACCACTCACCCCGATGAGATCGAACGTGTTGAAAAACAGATTGACCTGACCCGGGTTTTTTTTGTTGTCTCGAGCAAATCCGGGACAACCCTTGAAACCTTGTCTTTATTTAACTATTTTTGGAAGAAGGCCTGCAGTCTCAAAAAGAATCCCGGGCTCTCTTTCGTAGCGGTGACCGATCCTGGCTCGCAGTTGGAAGCATTGGCCATACAAAAGGAGTTTAGACATACCTTTCTGGCTCCCCGGGATGTTGGGGGACGATTTTCTGCTTTGAGCTATTTTGGCCTGGTGCCAGCGGCTCTGATCGGGGTGAATTTGACGCATCTTATGGCCTCAGCTTCAGTCGCAGCCCGCAAAAATGGCGTGGTGTGTAACAAAGCATCTGCCCCAGGCTTGGTCTTAGGTGCAACTTTAGGAGAGATCGCTTTGGACCGGGATAAATTGACGTTTTTTACTTCTCCAGGTTTGCAGAGCCTTCCTTCCTGGTTGGAACAACTTATTGCAGAGAGCACAGGAAAGGACGGAAAAGGCATTATTCCGATTGTGGATGAGCCCTTCCCTCAATCCGGCCGTTATGGAAACGACCGATGTTTTGTCTTTCTGACTTTATCGGATGAGATCGAACCTCGTCAGGAGGATCTCCGTAAAAGCCTCATCCTGGCCGGCCATCCGGTTATCACTCGGATTCTGGAGCATCGGGGCAAGCTGGCGGCGGAGATGTATCATTGGGAAGTTGCTGTTTCTGCGGCATCAGCCGTACTGGGTGTTCATCCTTTCAACCAGCCTGACGTGCAGCTGACCAAGGTCTTTGTCCAGCGTGCTATGCAGTCCATAAAAAAGGGGACGGCAGCAGACATACCGTCTTGCCTTCCTGCCCATATTTCATCAGAGACGTGGGAACCTCAATTGTTAGACTGGATGCAAAATATTCAGGCGGATTCGTATATCGCACTACAAGCCTACCTGCCACAATTTCCAGAGATCCAAAAAAACCTCCTGAGTCTGCGAAAGGCATTTTTGGATAAAACAGGTTTGGCAACGACTTTGGGATATGGCCCGCGTTTCCTGCACTCTTCAGGTCAACTGCATAAGGGTGGGCCGAAAAAAGGACTATTTCTACAGCTGCTCGACACTCCTGTGTTGGACAAACCAGTTCCAGAAAGGGATTATTCATTCCGTCGTCTGATCCAGGCTCAAGCTTTAGGTGACTATCAGGCTTTGGGGCAGGGAAAACTTCCGGTTTTGTGTATCAACCTGGGAAACGAAGCCGCAAGCGGGCTGAAAGATCTAGAGGAACTTGTGAGACAAATTCCCGGGAGGCCAGAATGAATGCCTTTGAGCAACGGATACAACGAGATTGCTCGTTGGATATGGACAACCTGGATCTGAACATTTTCCAAATCAACCTGGGCTTCAAGTGCAATCTACAATGCTCACACTGTCATCTTGAATGTGGGCCCGCTCGTCAGGAAATGATGACTTGGGAGACCATGGAACATGTGATCGAAACTGCCATCCGGCTGCAGCCGGAAAAAGTCGATATCACCGGAGGCGCGCCTGAATTGCATCCCCATTTGCGCAGATTCATCTCCGAGATTAAAGACGCTGGGCGGGAGGTCCAATCCCGCACTAACCTGACTGTCTTGCTTGAGCCGGGATTGGAAGATCTGCCGCTTTTTTTTAAGGACAATCAAATAAAGCTTGTGGCCTCACTGCCGTGCTATTTAGAGGAGGAGGTAAACAATCGGAGGGGGAACGGAACCTACAAAAAATGCATCACAGCTCTTAGAAAACTCAATAACCTCGGTTATGGTATTGAACCAGGACTCGGTTTGGATCTGGTCTACAATCCGGGGGGACCTTTTCTCCCTCCAGACCAGAACCAATTGGAACATGATTACAAACGTGAGCTGCAAGAACGTTTTGGTATTCAATTTTCACGGCTGCTTACCATCACCAACATGCCTATTGGACGCTTCTGGAAAAACCTGAAGCGGCAGGAGAAGGAGGGCGAATATATGCAGCTCCTGACCCGTGGATTCAACTGCTCTACCGTTCCGGACCTTATGTGCCGCCATCAGATCTGTGTTGCCTGGGACGGTAAACTTTATGACTGTGACTTTAACCTGGCGCTGGGGCTCTCCCTTTCTCCGGGGCTGCCACAGCGCATCTCAGACTTTGAGCCTGCTGTTATGGCTGGACGCTGGATCCGAACCGGAGATCACTGTTTTGGCTGCACTGCTGGTCTGGGCTCCTCCTGCGGCGGTGCTCTGCTTTCGGAGTGATCCGGCTGTGTTCACCACCCTTCCCAAATGGAGATTGTTCATCATGAAGTGTCTCCTGACTCTCAGCGTGGTTTCAGATCACTATCCGATTCATGGCAGAGG
>JAUWSR010000166.1 GCA_030609975.1 Acidobacteriota bacterium
GTTCATCGATATTTTAGTGTATAAAGAAGCTGTTTGGGTGGAACAGTTTGAGGTAATCCAGGAAAGAAAAGACACGATTCTTTTGAGAGCCGTTCTGCCTCAGGGTAGAAGCTTAGAGGAGCTGGAACCCCTCCGCATCCAGGTCCAAGAGAAGTTAGGAGACGACGTAGTGTTTAGGATAGAATCTGTCTCTGAGATACAATCGGGGCCTTCCGGCAAATATTTCTATCACCGTTCGCTGGTCCAAGGAGCTTTTGCTCGCACATATGAATAAAATGATAAAAAAGTTATCCATTGCGGTAGATCTTGTGCACAGATTCGGGCTCAAGAAATTCTCTGTAGAGATTCTGCCCTGGCATTTCTCACGCAAATACATTTTTTATTCCATGCAGCTCCATTCGCCCGATGCCTCGACTCCGGCTCCTTCTGATTTTCGTCTGACCTTGGCTGACGAGTCTGATCTGATGCAGATCATGGCAGCCCGACCTCATTTTTACACAGAGGCACAATTGAAAAAACGTTTCCAAGCGGGTCATATGTGCTTTTTGGGCTGGATCAAGACTGAACCCGTACATCTACGCTGGAATTTTGTCCATTCGGTCTATCTCCCCTATCTCAAACGGAATTTGATACTGTCAGATCAGGAAGTCTGGGCGGATGAAGCCTATACGCATCCTGTCCACAGGCGCAGTGGAATCTATGCCTATGCCGGAAACCTCATCACCCGATCCCTCGCCGAAATGAACTACCAAAGACTTTCCTGCACGTTTGCTTCCTGGAACACTTTTCCCCAACGCATCGCCCTGGAACGCGGAATGAAACCGATGGGAGAGATCGTCTACCACAATTATTTAGTTCATTACAAATATTCATATTCAGGCTCGGTCCAGGAACGAGATGGGAACACGATCGAGATAGGGGAAAAATCCTACAGGACCCGAATAAGCAGCAGTGAGGAGTAAAAAAAGTTGTAGAGGCTCAATCCGAGAAACAGCAAGGCATATGTCAGCCTTTCCGACCGGAAGATTTTAAGAGCCCCAAGGCAAAGGGGAAACATTAGAAAATAAAAACTCCCCATGGCCAAACGCGCATGGTAGTATGCAATATTGCCGGAAACAAATTGTCCGTACAGGAGGGCCATCACCACAGCAAAACCTGATAAAGCAAAGAACCGTTTTAAGTGATCATCCGGGGTCTTCACGGCCTTAATGGAAGCAACCAGGCTTATACCCACAAATATGAGCGGCACCAAGGTCAGAAACACATCATTCATCCCCTCGGAAAACAGATCAAAATACTTCCCCTCCCAAAGCAGCTCTCCCCGGAAGAAGGTTCGAGTAAATGCCCGGAAGAAATGCCATATAGAAAGAAGAGTGAAGGGGGATCGATGGTATACGAGGAGACCAGAGAGGCCTTCTACGATATGAGTTGACCAGATGCTGTGGTAACGGATCTGGTTGAAGATATACCAAGGTGAGGATAAAAGAATAGTCAGAAAGAAATATGCGGATGAGGGTAAAATCAGTTTCTTTTCCCTTTTGGAAAGAATCAAAGCAAGAGCGAACAGGCCCCACAACCCAAGGAGCAGAATATTGGTCAGTTTCACCCACATTGCCAGCGAAACGGCAAATGTCAACCACAGCCAATTTTTCGTCGAATGGGGGTTCTTGTACAGCCGAAACATCCCCACCACGGCCAGACATCCAAAAAGAAAAGAGTAGACATCATTGTTCACACAAAAATACATATCCTGGGCTAACAGGGCAAGACACAAAACCGGTAAAAAGTAGGCCGCCCCGAGGTTTGCGTTCTTTCGCAACTCAAAAAAAACTACGAGCATTCCAAGCAGGGCTGCTGACAACGAGACCAACCGCATCAATTTGACTTGCAGCAGCAGCGTCAGCCCCAGAAACTGGAATACTCTTCGGAAGAGAGATAGAATAAAATGGGGCAAGGGAGGGTGATTGGCCTGGTAGCAATAGGCGCCTAAACCGAAAGTTTCTAGGTCTTTGATCTCAGGCACGGGGTTGATGGATATGTAGCGAAAATCCCAGTGATCTTTGTGAAGTTCAAAGAGCTCGGGTTCGATCATCTCCGTCGTCTCCGGGATATGACCCCGGCTCAGCTTTAGGGCGTAATCCACATGTGCCAATTCATCACCTGCTACCCAAAGGGGCATAGCCAAGGACAGGACCAGATTCCGGATAATAAAAATAATAAGGCAGGTTATTAATAAAAACCGGGGGAAGTTCATTCCCCCTCAAGCATTCCGCGCTTGATCTCGTGAGTGGAGAAAAACTTGGCCTCGAGTTCTATTTTCAGAAACTCAACGGCTTTCCAAGGAAAAACCTGATTCCCACAGGTAAAGATATCTGCTGCCGCATAGCCATACTCCGGCCAGGAGTGAATCGTCAAATGTGACTCGGAGATCATCACCACACCGCTGATGCCTTGCGGCTCAAAATATCTGAACGAAGAGGAGATTATGGTTGAACCGGTTTTACGAGCGGCTTCTTCCATGGTCTCACGGATGAATTCGATATCATTGAGCTTCTTTGGATCGCAGTCCTTAAGCTCGATCAGGATCTGAGTACCAAGACCTTCTCGCATGTTTCATTGAATCTTACACAAAAGCAACCACTATTGTAAAGAGGATGAAATCAAGTGCGGTCCTTTAATTGGGGATGGTCCCACTAGTATCCCATTATGGAAATTGACGACAACAATGAGCTGTGATATAAGCTCAGAAATCATGTCCGCTGAGCCGAAGATGCCTAAAAATATCAAATCCCAGGATGACCGTTCCTTCTGGGATTGGACCGGCCGCACCTTTCCCTCTCTGGTGGGGGCTCCTTCCACTCGTTATTACCGAGAGTGCGAACAGACCTTATTCAAAGTCTTTTACCCGGATCTGACCGGAAAAAAGGTTTTAAAAACAGATCTTTGGGATGAGGCGAAAAATACCAGGATACTGCACTGGGTGGAAAGCCAAGGGGCCCACGTCTTTGGCCTTGATATTTCAACTCCCATGGTTGAAGAAGCTCAAGGGATTTTCGATAAGAAACAAAATGCCCATTTCATCGTCTCTGACCTACGCCAGATCGCCTATGCTGATGAATCATTTGATATGATCTACAGTATGGGAACGATCGAACACTTTCGGGATTACACCAAAGCGGTGGCGGAATGCTATCGGGTGTTGAAACCCGGGGGTTGGATTTTTTTGGGAGTGCCAAATAAGCTCGATCCTTTTTTGAGGCCTTTATTAGTCAGCACACTGCGCGCCTTAAGGCTTTACTCCTATGGGTATGAAAGGTCGTTCCGGCGAAAAGCTCTAGAACGTTTATTAGAAGATGCAGGCTTCAGGATCCAGGGGGTCAGCGGAGTGCTTTTTATACCGGGAATCCTACGGATGCTGGACCTCTACCTCCATGTCAAATTCTCTTCAGCCACAAAATTGACCGCACCTTTCATCGCTCCCTTTGCCTGGTTGTATCGAAAATTCCCCGCTTTGAGGCGACACAGCTATCTCATCACATCTATCGCCCAAAAACCATAAAATTGGGGACGGCCCTGAAAAAGAGGACCGTCCCCTTTATTGCTATTTAATTGTCGGCAGGATGATCCCGGTGACATCATTCTGCTGAAGCAGAGAATTGAAAGCAGTAAGATCGGAATTTATTAATTCCGCAAACCGGCCCTTTTGTTTCTCCACTCGCTCCTGTAAAACTGAAAAAACCTCAAGTTGTTGTTTATTGGGCGCAAAATCAATGCTTGTACCCACGTCCCCTGCGAGCACAGAAAGTTTACTGTACAGCTTGTGCGGATAGCGGAAGGATTTGGAATCGCCTTCAGCGGTCATGGGTTGGAAAAGCACATCCTCGACCGAGCGGAGCTTTTTATCAAAGGCATCGATCGCCTTGATCATCTCTGAAGATCCGCCGCCACCTTTTAGGACATCTTTCAGATCGTAACACTGTTTTCGCATCCACTCGAGCTGGCTGATCATATCGGAGACGACTTGGAGATCAGCGCGAATAGCTTTCTGCAGATTTTCCTGGGCTTTGATGTCAGCAAGAGTGCCGAGGGAGCGGGGATCTTTTTTTACCTCGATGGTTTGTGTGAATTCTTGATCACCGGCTTTCATTTTAACGGTGTAAGTCCCTGGTGAAACCAGAAAACCGCGGAATCCTCCATAGGTCCCCCAGCTGAGGATGGGATACCAGCCCTCGCGTTCCCAGGTGAAATGAAAACGTTTTTCTTCGACCACATGGGGATTTCCCGGAGGTTTTGTCCGGAGCTTGGCCTGGCGGGGAGCATAGTGGTTCAGGTTCCAGACAGCTCGGTTGATGCCCTTCCGGCGCGGCCCTCTTACGGTATTGACCAATTCACCTTGTTCGTCAAAGATTTCGATCGAGACGCCACCCTTGGGGACTTCTTTTAGATAGTAGTTGATGTTGGCAGCCGGCCTGGCAGGCGGTCCACCAGCGATACTGTGAAGGCGATAGGTATGGCGCGGTTTAAAGAGATGGACATCCGATTGCACAACCGCATCGGTCAGCTGCTGCAGCGGCGTTATGTCATCCATGATCCAGAATCCGCGGCCGTAGGTTCCGAGGACCAGATCATTGTATTCCTGCTGCACAACCATATGGTGAACGGGCGCATAGGGCAGGTTATTCTGCAGAGGCAGCCAGGTCTTTCCATCGTTAAAGGAGATGTAGATCGCATTCTCTGTTCCCAGATAGAGCAAACCCTGGCGCACCGGATCTTCATGGATCCAATGGCAGTAGCTGAAAACACTCTTCGGGATGGTCGCGCTCAAGAACTTCCAGGTTTTTCCGTAATCGGCAGTTTTATAAACATAAGGATCGCGGCCGTTCACTTGATGAAAATCAACGGTGAGATAAGCGGACCCAGCTACATGGGGAGAAGGCTCAAGGTTACTCACCGTCCCCCATTCCGGCAGGTTAGGGATATTCTGGGTGACATTGGTCCAATTTTCACCTCCATTCCGGGTGACATGGACCAGCCCATCATTGGTCCCGGCCCAGATACAGCCTTCCTCGACGGGAGACTCCGCAATAGCGAATAAAACACAGCCATATTCCACGGCCAGGTTATCGCGGGTCAAGCCTCCGGACGGTCCCATCTTGCTGGAATCATCGGTGCTGAGATCGGGGCTGATGACCTCCCAGCTGCGCCCCCCGTCCGTGGTGACATGCACATATTGGCTGCCCACATAGACTTTGTTGTGATCATGAGGAGAGATGTGTATGGGAAAGGTCCAGTTGAATCGGTACTTCATGATGTCGGCATGGGAGCCGTATAAAGATTCCGGCCAGACATGAACCGAGTTGATGTGACCTGTGTTGTAATCGGCCCGCTCGAGCATGGCATTGTAGTTTCCGCCCCAAACGATGTTGGGATTGACGGGATCAGGTATGATAAATCCACATTCGCCGCCTGCGGTTGCCTCCCACAATGAGGTTGATCGCCCCCAGCGGCTGCGGGAACCCGTCATGGGTCCCTTGTATGCGCTTCCATCTTGACGGCCGCCATAAACATAATAGGGCACTTGATTGTCGACGGCCACGTGGTACATCTGAGCGATGGGCAGATTGATCCGGCGCCAGGTTTTACCCCGGTTGAGGGTGATGATCACTCCGCCATCATCGCTGATCATCATTCGATCCGGGATCTTGGGATCGGCCCACATGTCATGTGTATCGCCGCTCCAACGTACGGTCTCTGAAGTATAGCCGCCGTCAAAAGTACGGCTTTGGCTGTTGGCGGCAAAATAGACCTCGTTCTCATCTGCCGGATTGACCATGACCCGCGAGGCATAGTGGGATCGTTCATTGAGCAGGCGGTTGTAGCTGGCCAGATTCCAGGTATCTCCCCCATTGTTGGAGCGCCACAAGACGCCGCGGTTGGGATGCCCGGTCTCCATTAAGGCATAAACCACATTGGAGTTGCTCTGTGCTATGGCGATTCCGACTTTGCCGATTGGAGGTTCGGGCAGGCCGTTGCCTTCGAGGCGGGTCCAGGTATCGCCGGAATCAAGAGATCTCCAGATCCCGCCGTTTGGTCCCCCGCTTTCCCGTCCCCAGGTATGGATGATGAGAGGCCAGGACCCGGCGAACAGAATGCGGGAGTTATTGGGATCCATGGCAATTTCAAAAACGCCTGTGTTTTCATCAATGAAAAGCACCTGTTCCCAGGTTTTGCCACCGTCTTTGGTGCGGAACACACCTCGCTCTTTTTGGGGACCGTAGCAGTGGCCCAGCGCCGCCACGAACACGATGTCCGGATTATGGGCGTCGATGGCTACACGCCCGATCCTGCCGGTTTTATCTAGACCCATGTGCTTCCAGGTCTTGCCGGCATCGGTGGAGCGGTAAACACCGTCCCCGATAGAGATATTGCTGCGGATAAAGGCTTCACCTGTACCAGCCCAGACCACGTTGGGATCTGAGGGAGCTATAGCTAGGGCACCGATCGATTGGGATTTTTGATCATCAAAGATCGGGAACCAAGTGGTCCCGCCATCGATGGATTTCCAAATCCCTCCGGAAGCGGCTCCAATGTAATACACGAGAGGATCACCCGGCACTCCACAAACAGCCGAAGTCCGGTTGCCTGGAGGTCCGATATGGCGGTAGCGGAGTGAGCTGTAGATCTCAGGCGTAATCTCCTGGGCGAATGACTGCCCCACTCCTGTAGAAAGCATCACCAGTGCTAAGACTAACGCTCCGACACCAAACAACAGCTTACGCTTGATCAATAAATCACACATAAAAAAACCTCCTTAGGTCCTGACTCGGATTTTAAAATTTGTAAAGGTCTTCTCTTATTCACAAAAGACATTATTGGGTGGCACAACTCTGTTATATTCCAGATAGGCACATTTTATATCTCTCTCCCAGTTTTTCAAGTTTTTTTCAATTTCCACATATTTCCTCCTTATCGTATTTTATGTCAGTTTCCACAACAAAAAACTTGTAATCGACATACTCAAAAATGGTCTCATGTCTCACGGTCCTGTACTCATTTCCCCGAGGTGGTTTGGCGATAAAAACTTCCCTGATCACTTGACGGCTGGGGAATCTTACACCGTTTTTTTCCATTCCATAGTCGACCGTCCAGACCACGCTCTTTTTAAACTCACCCAGACGCGAATCAAAGGTTTCATCTTCATAGTTCTGGATGGAGGCAGGTTCCCACTCAACCCGAAGAATCTGGAAATCATCGCCGATCCAGATCCTGCCGATATTGTAATTCTCTTCCCTCTCCTCCGTGGGAGTTGCTCTCAGGATCAAGGTCTGCTCATCACCGAGGAGTTCTTCTCCTAAGATCTCATAATGGAAGTGCTCCTGCCAGGAGCTGCTTAAAAAGCCGACCGGGCCAAAAACCAGATACTGGCTGAAATATTTGATCTTTTCAAGCTCTGCATTTTCTTCTCTGCGTTTTTTCCCGTTCTCTTCTAAAAGAATTCGCCGTTCTATGATCTCCTCGTCCTTTTTCACTAACTGATAGTCGTAAACAAAGTTTTGTGTTTCTGTACTTCTGATACTATAAGCCCTCGCTTCTCTCACCATTCCAGAAGAGGCTGCAATCCGGCTGAAGTGATTTTCTTTGTCTGAGATTTTCTCTTTGCAGACATAATATAGGGCGATCCGTTTGACACGTTCGCAGTAGACGCTTACTTTTTCCAGAATCTGCTCCAGATCGGCTTTTTGTTCATTCGGGGCTGTGGATTTTACATGAGCAGATATGACCTTAGAAAAAAGGCACAAAATAAGCAGCGTCAAGCCGATCCTGATTTGTATTTCCCGGCTAATTCCAGTCATCATTCATCTAGGATGAAGGAATATATTCTTCCCTAACCGGAGAAAAAACCTCGATCACAAGAGAATCTTCCAGCACCTCCACACCATGCTCCATATCCCCTGCAAAACACCAACTGTCTCCGGATTCAACCACACGTTCCTCACCCGTTTCCAGAAAAAATTTCATACGGCCTGAAACCAGATATCCCGTCTGCTCATGAGGATGCTTGTGCCTAGGCACAAAGGCCCCTTTATCGAGATGGAATTCGGCCAGCAGAGTTTTCTCACCATACACAAGGGTTTTAAAGCTCACCCCGTCTAAA